>JAOUMO010000033.1 GCA_029881425.1 Gammaproteobacteria bacterium | reverse complement strand
CGAGCATGCCCTGACCTGGTTGAATAAGGCTGCATTTAATGGTGTATCAGAGGCTGAGTCTGAAGCTATCCGTATTGATGAAAAGCGCGTACGACTAAAGAATGAGCAAAAGGCTCAACAGCAGGCTGCAGAAGCTGAGCGCAAGAAACAGGAAGCTGAAGAGCTGGCAGCTAAAAAGGCTCAGCAGCAGAAAGAGGCCAGGGCCCGTGAAGCTAAAGCACGTGCAGCCAAAGCCGCAGCAGCCAAAAATAAAGTTGAAACCAGTCGCCAGCAACAGGCCCGTTTAGAGCAGGAAAAACGCGAAAAAGAACGACAGGCAAAAGAACAACAGGCAAAACAGGCCGCAGCACAGGCACCAGCATCTGATGCTAAAGAGCCCGTCAGTTTCGATTCTGATCCCTGCCAGGGTAAAAAGGCCCGTTTCCTTTCAACCTGTAAATAAAGTAACCCCTGTTTAACTGTGCAGGGAGGCGCAGTTAAATGACCCCCGGTTATCCTTTAATTACCAGACTGATACATTAATAATAAAACGCAAATATTATTTGTGCACTTACACACATACCATAAATATCTTTATCTCTACTTGCGTTAATTCGCGTTCATTTGCATTTTCTTTTTAAGAATTAAATATGGCTGTTCCGACCTGTCTTATTTATATTGCAGTGATGACATAGACATCATACCGGGTATTCTTTGACTCATAACAGAGCGTTGGTTGAGTGCTATTTATTGTTTCGGCACCCCTGGGACGTTTAACCACAACACGTTTTCGTGCGGCCTTCAGTGCCTGTTCTAACAAATCCTGTGTATCCATATCCTGCCCCAGTAGTTTTTGCAGGATTTGCATATTCTTTTTTACCTGGGACGACTTTTTTCTTTCAGGGTACATGGGATCAAGATAAATGACATCCACTTGCTGGTCACTCGTGAGTCGGCTCAGGTATTCAATTGCATTGTCCTGTACCAGTTTAAATCCGCGCGTTAGTAATGTATTAAAATCACTATCGACAGCAGCCCTTTGTATTGCATCATCAACCAGTGCAGCAACTGCAAATGAGCGCTCTATTAGTGTCACCGGGCAGCCCAGGGTGGCGAGTACATAGGCATCTTTTGCAAGGCCTGCAGTTGCATCAATGACGCTGGGAATGGGCTTGCCCTGTTTCATGCCTATTGCCCTGGCGAGGGTTTGACCGCGCCCACCACCATACTTGCGCCTGTGTGCAAGGGCCCCCGCGAGAAAATCTACATGGATACCTGTATTTGCGGTTAGATCCCTGAGTTCCAGGTATTGTTCTGTGAAATTAAGGGCGAGATCGGTACTGCCTTTGCCATCAGCATGGCAGCCAAGCTGGTGTTGACTAGATAGCTGCTCGGCCAGGGGGTGTAAGTTTTCAGACTGGTAGGTGACGCAAAGGTGATTTTTCATCAGACTATTCTAATCATTTGCTGCAAGTTTGTGTATGATTAGGCAACTATTTTCAGGCAGAACGCTATGACAGACAAAACATTTATTAAAGGTAAGGACAGCGATCTTGAATCATCTATCGATACCATGCTGGCCAAACTGGCATTGCTCGGTATTGAGATTGAAGAGGCCTCCTGGCTCAACCCCGTGCCCAATGTTTATTCGGTGCATATTCGGGACAAAGACTGTGGCCTGATGTTTACCAACGGTAAGGGTGCCAGCAGGAAAGCCTGCCTGGCCAGTGCGCTGGGTGAATATTTTGAACGCCTGAGCTGTAATTACTTTTTCGCTGATTTTTACCTGGGTGAAGACTTTTCGCAGGGTGAGTTTGTTCATTATCCCGATGAAAAGTGGTTCGAAGTACAGGGTGATGCTATGCCCGAGGGTTTACTGGATTCTACGCTGTGGGACTATTATGACCCCGAGCGGGAGTTAAAGTCCTCGCAAATTTACGATACCAATTCGGGTGCGGGTGAACGGGGTATTTGTGCCGTTCCCTATGTACGTCAGAGAGACGGCCAAACCCTGTGGTTCCCGGTAAATATAATCGGCAACCTCTATGTCAGTAATGGCATGTCTGCCGGTAATACTGAAAATGAAGCGCGCGTCCAGGCCCTGTCTGAAGTGTTTGAGCGTTATGTAAAAAACAAAATTATAGCCGAAGGTATTTGTCTGCCTGAGGTGCCCGTATCGGTCATCGAGCGCTTCCCCAAAATTAAACAGGCCATAGACGAATTGACCGGGCATGGCTATCACCTGCGTGTTGCCGATGCATCACTGGGTGGGCGATACCCTGTTATGAGCGTCACTTTGATTAATCCGAAAGATGGTGCTGTGTTTGCATCCTTTGGTGGTCATCCCTGTTTTGAAGTGGCGCTTGAGCGTACCGTGACTGAATTATTGCAGGGGCGAGGCCTGGATCAGCTGGACGGTTTCCAGCCGCCGTCTTTCGACCTGGATGAGGTGGCCGATCACCATAACCTGGAAACACATTTTATTGATTCAAGTGGTCTCATCAGTTATGACTTTTTCAAAAACACGCCGGACTTTGAGTTTGTTGACTGGGACCATGATGCCAATACGGGTACCGAATTCGAATACCTGAGTTCAATTATTCATGACATGGGTTTCGATATTTATATTTCGGACTATGGGCATCTGAATGTCTATGGCTGTCGTATCATCGTGCCCGGCATGTCGGATATTTATCCTGTTGATGACCTGCTATGGAGTAACAATAATGAAGGCGCCTTATTCAGGGAAGAGCTACTGTCTCTCAGACACCTCTCCGCCGATGACTGGCAGGACATACTGAATCGTCTTGAAGACGGTGGTTATAACGACGTGCAGCGTGTTGCCGAGTTTATTGGTATAGCGCCGGACCCGGGTACAGTCTGGGCGAGTTTACGTATTGGTGAACTCAAGGCCATGTTGTGCCTTGCCCTGCAGGATTATGAGCAGGCCATGGAATGGAATGAATGGTGTTTGCAAATGGATCAACTGTCTGACCAGCGAACCCGCTATTACCGTTGTTTACAGGCGCTGCTCGAAATCAAGCTAATGGATGATCGTCATTTTGATCAGTTCAAGGATAGCCTGCTGCTGATGTACGGTGAAGATAATTACCAGACCGCATTGAACCAGGTCGAAGGCGACGACCTGTTCCATGGTTTACATAGCCCGGGCCTTAGCCTTGATGGCTTTGCTCTGCATAAAAAATTACTCGCGGGTTACCAGAAATTACATCAGGCGAAGCAGGACAACTGGAAAGCTTAATGCACGGGCTGGTTGATATTGGCGTTAACCTGACGGCCTCATCCTTTAAAAAGGATATTAATGATGTCATCGAGCGTGCAGTGCAGGCCGGTGTGGCTCAACAGGTTGTTACGGGCACCAGTCTCGAACACAGTCATCATGCACTTGAGCTGGTGACAAAATATCCTGGCGTCCTTAGCTGTACCGTAGGGGTGCACCCTCACCATGCCACCGAGTGTAGTGACAAAATACTGGCCGAGCTGGAGGCGCTGGCTGCAAATGCTGGCGTGGTCGCCATTGGCGAGTGTGGCCTGGATTTTAATCGTAACCTATCACCGCCTGCAGTACAGGTTCATGCCTTCGAGGCGCAACTGGAACTGGCATCGGGGCTGGATATGCCGGTGTTTTTACACCAACGTGATGCACATGACGATTTCATGCTTATTCTTAAGCGTTGGCGCCACCGATTGCCTGCTGCCGTGACCCATTGCTTTACCGGTGATGTGGTGCAGCTGAAGGATTGTCTTGAGCTGGATTTGCATATCGGTGTGACCGGCTGGATTTGTGATCAACGGCGAGGACAGGCCCTGCAGCAATCAGTATCCCATATCCCTGCTAACAGGTTAATGATTGAGACTGATGCGCCGTATCTCTTGCCTCGTGATCTGGAATCATCGCCTAAAGACAGGCGTAACGAGCCGATGTATTTACCACATATCTGTAAGGCAGTTGCTGGTTATAGGGGTGATGAGGCCAGTGCAGTGGCCGCGAGCACGGCCGCCACTGCAAGGGCTTTTTTTTCGATAGGCTGAATGTGCGATTTAAAAAATTGCCTAGATCATCAGTGACTGTTTGGTGTTTTCGATGATTTCCTTGTTTTCTTCGATATCGACCACGTTTACTTCGGTATCCATACCCATCTTGGCAAAGGCGGGTACCGTGTTCCAGTCAGCGGGTGCATTATTCTCATCCACATGACCGCCCTGTAGCAGGGCAACCTGGACCAGGTCAACGAGATTGGCACTGCCATCATGGTTGTAGCTGAAATTATGGCTGTTGGTAACGACTTCGATCATGGCATCACCGAAATTCCAGGTCTTCAGTATCAGTGCGCCGACACGCCCCTGGAGTTCTTCTATAACCTGCTTGAGTGCATCACCATCCTGGAACAGGTCATCATCGTCTTCCGCCATGACCAGTATGGGTAATGCGCCAATATTGTGGATCAGGCCTGCCAGCAGGGCCTGTTCGGGGTTTATGCCGGGTACCGTGGTTGCCAGCATGCGGCATATGGCGGCCACTTCTACGGCCGTGTTCCAGCTGCTCCGGAAGTAGTCATCCAGTACATCGGAGGTGGCCTGGTAAATCTGCTTCATCGCCAGGCTGATGACCAGGTCGCGGACCATACGAATGCCGAGGCGTGTTACCGCCATCTGCAGGTCGTCGATGGGGTTGCGGGTACGGAACAGGGGGCTATTGGAAACCTGTACCAGGCGTGCGGAAAGTGATGCGTCCTGGGTCAGCGTTTCTGCAATTTGCTGCGCGGATGTGTTCTCGCTCTCTACGGCCTCGCGTATTTTTAATGCCACTTCAGGTAGCGTCGGTAGTATTAGCTGATCTGATGCGACGGCTTTCGTGAGTTCTTCAAAAAATTCTTCGGCTTTTGTGCTCATTACTAGTATCCAGTTACTTTAAGTATGATTATAGTTGATTAGTTATTATTCGCTATTTGAGTAATGCTTCTGTTTCTTCAAAGGTTAGTTTATTGTCTTCGATATCGAGAAAATTGACATCTGTGTTGATGCCCAGTTTTTTAAAAGCAGGTATTTCTGACCAGTCATCCGGGCATTCGAGACCGGTATATATGCTGCCTTCAACCAGTGCAACCTGTAATACATCAAGATAATCGGCAGGGCCTTCATGGCTACGCTTGAAATCATAGCATTCATTGGCCATTTGTATCATGTATTCCGGGAAATTCCATTTTCTAAATATGCATTCACCAATTTTCCCCTGTGCCTGTTGTGTCACTGTTATCAGGGCCTGTGCATTATTTAATAATTCTTCATCGGATTCAGCCATGAGGAGTACTGGCAGGGCACCGATACTGTGGGTCAGGCCAGCGAGCATGGCCTGTTCCTTGTCCAGGTGATTAATATGGCTGCACAGCATTCGACAAAGTGTTGCGGTTTTTACGCTGGATAGCCACAGTTCCCGGAAGCGCTCACGTAATATATCGGTACTCGCCTGGTAAAGTTGTTTCATTGCCAGGCTGATGACGAGGCTTTTTACCTGGTGCAGGCCGAGACGTGTAATCGCCATTTTTATATCACTGGTTTCTACATTGATTTTATAGAATGAGCTATTGGCAACCTGTAACAGTTTTACAGACAGTGAGGCATCATTAAGTAACAGCTCCGCTATATGTTCTGCCGAAGAATCTTCCTTTTCGCATTCCTTTCTAACCTTTAGTGCTATTTCTGGCAGCGAAGGTAGCAGCAGTTGCTCCTGGTTTAGTGCAGTCATAACGGTTTGAATAAATTGTTCAGCTTTATCGTGCATATTCTTCTTATATCGCTGTTAATGAGCTGCGTGTTTCATCAATAGCGGTTCTGTTATGTTCGTTGTCAAAAATATTAATTTCCGGGTCGAGTGATAGCTTATTGAATGCAGTGAGAGAATCAGTTGATGGCTGGGTCACGAGCTTATTTTTGTGTAACTGGTTCTGTTGAATGGCAACCTGTACAAGATCAACATAATCAGCCGGTCCATCATGATAGCGATGACTGTTTTCATATTCTGATACAACCGCGATCAGGTTTTTTGGAAAATTCCAGAAGGACAAAATTTTATGGGCAACACTGGACTGGATTTTCAGGGTTATACTGTTTATCTCATCCATGTTATCAACCAGTGCCGTATCATGTTCTATCAATTGCAAAATGGGCAGGCTGCCAATGTTATGTATCAGGCCAGCGAGCATCGCCTGTTCAGTATCCAGGTTGTCCTGGGTGGTGGCCAGTACACGGCAGATAGAGGCGACTTCGATGCTGGTTTGCCAGAGTTGTTGAAAATACTGGTGCAGAAGTTTTGATTCGGGCTGGTAAACCTGTCGCATCACCAGTGTTGTTACAAGATCTCTTACGATATGTGCGCCCAGTCGTGTCACCGCCATATGCAGGCTACTAATCTCTGAGCGAGTCCGGTAGAGTGGACTATTGGCCAGCTGGATCAGGCGTGTACTGAGTGAGGGGTCCTGGCTTAGTGTATTGGCTATCTGTTCTGACGAGGCATCACTGTTTTCAACGGCATCACGAATCTTTATCGCCACTTCCGGCAGGGTGGGAAGTGTCAGCTGGTCTGTTTCAACGGCCTTACTGAGCTGGTTAAAAAATTCGTCTGCTTTTTCACTCATCAGATAATGATTTTGTGGTTATTTTTTCTAAGTGTAGTCAAAAAATCAGGGAATGAGTGTTTAAGGCTATAATATCTCCATACTATAGGGGAGATCCTTAATGGTTACCTCTGGGCCATTTTCATCATGTAGCTGTAATTTATTGTTCTCCGCGTCATTGATGTCGATTACCGCCAGACCCTCAAAGGTGCCATCCGGGTCGGCCTGGGCATCCACAACTATACCGGTACCCTGGCCTGATGTGGTGTTGGCTGAATAGAGTTTGTCACCGGGATTGACGCTATTGGTCGATGTAATATGGATGCGGAACATGCGGCGTTTCAGTTTTCCCAGATATTGCATACGAGCCACAATTTCCTGGCCGGTGTAGCAGCCCTTTTTGAAGTTCACGCCATCAATTAGCTGCATATTGGTCATCTGGGGCACGAATGCCTCGGCGGTTACGGGGTAAATGGTCGGTATACCAGCGAGTATGTCCAGCATCCGCCAGGGTCCGGCACCCACGGCCGCAGCGTGTACATCCAGGTGGTTCCATAGCTTTTTAATGTTATCCAGTTCGGCATAAATTTCAAAGCGGGGATTAGGGCCGGCAAGGCGGATTACGGTATAGCCGGCTGATTGTGTTACGGCATTATTGCTGGCGGGTAGCTGGGGGATGATACTGGCCAGGTGTTTTTCTATGTCGGGCCCGGATACACCGATGCGTATCAGGCTATCCGAGCTGTCTTCGATAGTGACCCTGGCCATCATCATGAACATACGCAGGCGCTTTAAAATGCTTTCCAGTTGCTCCAGTGGCAGTCTCAGATAGTAGCTGTTATTGCGCTGGAAAATACGAAAATTAGCCAGCATTCGACCCTTGGGGCTGCAGGCTGCACTTAGCTGGCTGTGTTCGGGGGTGACCTGGTGGATATCATTGGTGAGTTGGCCCTGCAGGTATTCTGCCGCATCTTCGCCCTGGACAGAAATCAGCCCGAGGTGGCTGAGGTCGCAAATAACAAGGCCGGTATGAATCATGCGTTGTTCACGCTCCGGATTACCATAACTGATCACTGTATCCTGTTCGAATTCAGCGCCAGCATTTGTCAGAAAATCCTGCCATTCCCGTTTCATTTTATTCACCTGTTAATCTTGTATCGATGCGATATATTAGCCAACAAAGCAGACCCTGTCAGCTCACATTAAATGTGGAATTGCTGCACAGGAAGCGGTTTATGATCTACACTATATACAAATAATAACAAAGCATCATGGAAAATGATAAATGGCTGCCACTGATTCCAGGCCCTTCTTTCTCAACCTGATAAAAATTCGTTTGCCCGTGCAGGGTATGGTTTCTATTTTTCACCGAGTTACCGGTGTGCTGATGTTTATTGCTATCCCGTTTATGGCATGGTTACTGGATATGTCGCTGCAGGGAGAGCAGGGTTTTAGTCATACCATCGAAATACTCTCGGCACCCTTCAGTCTTTTTGTTATTGCCATTATGACCTGGTCATTAGTGCATCACCTGCTGGCCGGTATTCGCTATTTATTTATTGATTTTGAGCTTGGCCTGAGTAAACAGCAGTCACGCTACTCGGCCTGGCTGGTGTTCATCATAGAATTCATTTTGCTGGTGCTGTTATTCTGGGTGGTTTGTCTATGAGTTCTCCCGGCTTACAGGGTTTAAGACCATGGATAATCCAGCGTATCAGTGCCGTTTATATAGGGCTTTTTGTCATTTATTTTGCCTCGGTTTTACTGACCTCACTGCCCCTGTCTGCTGGCGAGTGGCGACTCTGGATGACCTGGCCCGTTAATACGATTAGTACGGGCCTGTTCATTATTGCGCTGTTGTGGCATTGCTGGATAGGTATACGTGATGTGGTACTGGATTATGTGCCGAATGTGGTCGTACGAATGATGCTCTTAACCCTCGTGGTCTGCGTGCTCTTCGGCAGCGGTCTGTGGATGATGAAAGCCCTGATACTGGTCCTTGCACAATGACAATAAATTCAATTCAAACACGACGTTTCGATACCCTCATTATCGGTGCCGGTGGTGGTGGCCTGAGGGCTGCACTGCAACTGGCGGAGGCCGATGCCAGCGTGGCTGTCGTATCCAAGGTTTTCCCTACGCGTTCACACACGGTCGCTGCACAGGGCGGCATGAATGCGGCACTGGCGAATGTGTTACCGGATAACTGGCACTGGCACATGTTCGATACGGTCAAAGGCAGCGACTACCTGGGTGACCAGGATGCGATTGAATACATGTGCCGTGCTGCACCCAAGGTGGTGTATGAACTGGAACATTTCGGTGTGCCTTTTTCACGCCTCGATAATGGTCGAATTTACCAGCGTCCCTTTGGCGGGCAGAGCCAGAACTTTGGTGGTGAACAGGCTGCACGCACCTGTGCCGCAGCGGATCGAACCGGCCATGCCATACTCCACAGTTTGTACCAGCAGAATATTCGCGCCAGGACCCATTTCTTCGATGAATATTTTGCCGTCGATTTATTAAAGGATGACGAAGGCAATGTACTCGGTGCCTTTGTATTTGATATCCATACCGGTGAAGAAATAATCATCGAAGCAAAAACCACGCTGATTGCCACCGGTGGGGCAGGCCAGCTATTTCGCACCACCACGAATGCACTGATCAATACCGGTGATGGTATGGCCATGGCGCTACGTGCCGGTGTGCCTTTACAGGATATGGAATTTTTCCAGTTTCACCCCACCGGTATTGCCGGGCGCGGCATGTTGATTACCGAGGGTGCACGAGGTGAGGGTGGTTACCTGGTGAACGCCATGGGTGAGCGCCTGATGGAACGCTATGCCCCTAAGGCCAAAGATCTGGCATCACGTGATGTGGTGAGTCGCGCTATTTATACCGAGGTTAAAGAGGGGCGTGGTTGTGGCCCGAATAAAGATCATGTGATGTTAAAGCTGGATCACCTCGGTGAAGATGTATTACAGAAACGCCTGCCCGGTATCCGCCAGACCTGCATTACCTTCCTCGGTATCGACCCGGCGGAACAGGCCATTCCCGTTTATCCCACCGCGCACTACACCATGGGGGGTATACCCACGGATCGCTATGGTCAGGTCGTGGTGCCGGTAAAAGACACGCCTGAAGAACCGGTTAATGGTTTATACGCCGCAGGTGAGTGCGCCTGTGTCTCTGTACACGGCGCCAATCGCCTCGGCGGTAATTCATTGCTGGATATACTCGTCTTCGGTCGTTCAGCAGCGAACCATATTATTGGCTACTTAAAAGAAAATCGTTACCACCGGCCGATGAACGAGGCCAGTGTAGAAAAGGCATGGCAGCGCCTGCACCGTTGGGACAAAACCGGTGAAGGTGAATCGGTGGAGCGGATCCGTGCAGATTTGAAAAAGTCCATGGAAGATAACTGTGGTGTCTTCCGTACCCAGGAGGTGCTGGATAACGGCATTAAAGAGGTATCGGCCATTGCCGAGCGACTTAAAGAAGCGCGCATTAGTGATCACACCGGCATGTTTAATACCGCACGCGTTGAGGCGCTGGAGCTAGAAAACCTGATGGATGTTGCACTGGCGACAGTGTATTCGGCCAGTGCGCGAACCGAGAGCCGTGGTGCGCACTCACGTATTGATTATCCCGAGCGTGATGACAAAAACTGGATGAAGCATAGCCTTTATTCGAGTGAGGGCAGGAAACTGGATTACAAACCGGTCAGGACCAAACCGATGTCTGTCACCAGTTTCCCACCCAGGCCAAGGGTCTATTAAATAATTTTTAGACGCAGTGTAAGTACGCGTATTTTGTGATGTGTGACTTTGTATTTTTACTACAGGAAACCTGACAGATGACTATGCGTTTTCGCATTTATCGTTACAATCCAGAGGCTGATCAGAAGCCCTACATGCAGGATTATGAATTGCAGGATGTGGGCGGTGACATGATGTTGCTGGATGCCCTGTTGATATTAAAAGAGCAGGACCCGACACTGACCTTTCGTCGTTCATGCCGTGAGGGCGTATGTGGCTCCGATGGTATGAATATTAATGGCACTAACGGCCTGGCCTGTATCACGCCCTTATCAGGATTAAAGCAACCTGTAGAAGTCAGGCCGATGCCAAGGCTGCCTGTTATTCGTGACCTGATTGTCGATATGGATCAGTTCTACAAGCAGTATCGTGATGTGAAGCCTTTCCTGACCGTAAAAGACCCGCTACCTGAAGCCGAGTTACAGCAAACACCCAAACAGCGTGACAGGCTCGACGGTCTCTACGAGTGCATCCTCTGCGGTTGTTGCTCGACACAGTGTCCGTCGTTCTGGTGGAACCCGGATAAATTCCTCGGCCCCGCGGCACTATTACAGGCGGCGCGCTTTCTTTGTGATAGTCGTGACCAGGCGACGCAAGAACGGCTTGAGGCGCTGGATGATCCCTTTAAATTGTTCCGTTGCCATACCATCATGAACTGTGTCGATGTCTGCCCCAAAGGGCTTAACCCGACAAAGGCGATTGGCGAGATTAAAAAAATGATGGTCAAAAAATCATTATGATGCCGGCAAGTTCGGATGACTCGGCACTGCGCTGGCGTTGTCGTCGTGGCATGCTCGAGCTGGATATTATCCTCAATGAGTTCCTGGATAAATCTTACAACACCATAAGCGATGAGCAGCGCTGCTTGCTTGACCAGATGCTGGACTACCCGGATCAATTATTATTTGACCTGTTTTTGGCCAATATACAATCATCGGATAAAGGAATATCTGAACTTGTCACGACCATACGCCAATCCCTTACTGCTTGATATACGGCTGTCCCGTTACCTGAAATTTTATTTCCTCCTGGTCTTTTGCCTGCTCGTTATTGCGCTATATAACATCCCGCTGTGGTGGATGCTGAAGGCATTACTGCTGACCATGGGCGCTATGTTTATCGGTTTTCAATTTAGAAAATATGCGCATGACTACCGCTTGACCTGGGCTGACGATAACCAGTGGACAGTGGACGTTAATAACCAGCAATCGACGGCTGAGCTGCAGGCCAGTAGTTTTATATCGGTTAGGCTGGCGCTGCTTAATTTTAAAGATGAGGCAGGGCGGTCATTCAGCGTTCCTGTGTTTAGCGACTCGATTAATGCCGAGCAGTTTCGTCAACTGCGGGTGAGGCTAAGGGTGGAGAATCCTGTGCATAAAAAAACGTGCTAGTATCAACAGATGGAACACGTAACTGCCTATGGTTGTGAAGATGTAAAGCCCAGGAGCTTCGTCAGCTTGATGGACCTGTATGAAAGTAATTTCATTAAACTGAAAAAACTCCTGCCGACACCAGAAAATATACAGCACGCAGTAATATCACCGGTTGATGGTCACCTGGATTTGTACCTGAATATCATTGAACGTAGCAAATATACAACCACGCTCTACCTGAGTTACTGCTTCCCGACCGAGCATGGCCTGCAGATGGAGCCCAATCTGAAAATACGGATCTACCACGACGCACAACTGGCAGAAGTGATGGCCGGACATTTACGTCATGGTCGCCTGGTACTGGATAATCTTCCCGCCAATGCGCTACGGGAGCGGTGGCGCCTCAATCGGTTTTTTAATCGCTGGCTGGGTTATTGCCTCAAGCATGGGCATACCTTTTCCGGCACACCGAAGGCCGCGGTATTAAGGCTCGTCAAATAGTAACCCGTCACAAAAATTCCTGATTTACCCCTGCTGTCGCCATTTAATAATCTCCATTAATGTGTAGATAAAATAATTGTTGATGTTTGCTTCTTAAATAGGCGATTTAAGCGTCGATTCATTGGTTTTTCGCCCTCTATTACGGTGCAGGGAAGGCTTAGATTGTGGTATGATTGGCGGCTTTAATGGCCCGTGCTTTGCAAGGTCGCGGGGCTTTAGTCAATATTATAATAATCGGATGAAAATCACCCAATGGCCGAATTCGCCAAAGAAGTTTTCCCTGTCAATCTAGAAGATGAAATGCGTCAATCCTATCTGGATTACGCCATGAGTGTCATCGTTGGTCGAGCCCTCCCTGATGTACGTGACGGGCTCAAGCCGGTTCACCGTCGTGCCCTCTACGCCATGAGCGTGCTCGGTAATGACTGGAACAAGCCCTATAAAAAATCAGCCCGTGTGGTCGGTGACGTTATCGGTAAATACCATCCCCATGGTGACACTGCGGTATACGACACCATCGTACGTATGGCACAGCCATTCTCCATGCGCTATATGCTGGTGGATGGCCAGGGTAACTTTGGTTCCGTGGATGGTGATGCACCGGCGGCGATGCGTTATACCGAAGTGCGTATGGCGAAAATCGCCCATGAAATGATTGCCGACCTGGACAAGGAAACGGTTGATTTTGATGCTAACTACGACGGTTCAGAGCACGAGCCCTCGGTTTTCCCTACACGTATCCCCAGCCTGTTGGTGAACGGTTCATCCGGTATCGCCGTGGGTATGGCGACCAATATTCCACCACATAACCTCACCGAGGTTATCAACGCCTGTATTGCACTGATCGAGAACCCCGAGATTACGATTGATGGCCTGATGGATCACATCCCGGCACCGGATCTGCCCACGGCGGCGCTGATTAATGGTACCAGTGGTATCCGTGAGGCTTATCGTACTGGCCGTGGTCGCATGTTTATGCGCGCCAAAGCCGAGATTGTGAATCTCGAATCAAGTAGCAAGCAGGCGATCATCGTCCATGAGCTGCCCTACCAGATCAACAAGGCGCGTCTGATCGAGCGCATTGCCGAGCTGGTTAAGGATAAAAAGATTGAGGGCATAACCGAAATCCGTGATGAATCGGACAAGGACGGCATGCGTATCTACATCGAGATTCGTCGCGGTGAAGTGGCCGAAGTGGTACTCAATAACCTCTATATGCAAACCTCGATGCAGTGTGTCTTTGGTATCAACATGGTGGCACTGGTTGACCAGCAGCCGCGCCTGTTGAACCTGAAGCAGATCCTCGATGCCTTCGTGCGTCATCGTCGTGAAGTGGTGACCCGCAGAACCATCTTTGATTTACGCAAGGCCCGTGATCGCGCCCACATCCTCGAAGGCCTCGCGATTGCGCTGGCTAATATCGACGACATTATCGCGCTGATCAAAAAATCGGCCAATCCGGCGGAGGCGAAGGCGGAACTGATCGCCCGTGTCTGGCAGCCCGGCATGGTGATCGATATGCTTCAGCGAGCCGGTGCCGAGGCCTCAAGGCCCGAGTCACTCGATCCTGCCTATGGCCTGCTGGAGGACGGTTACCACATGTCCGAGACCCAGGCACAGGCCATACTGGAACTTCGCCTGCATCGTTTAACCGGCCTTGAGCAGGATAAGATAATCAATGAATTCAAGCAGTTGCTTGATATAGTTCATGATCTACTTGAGATACTTTCCAGCCCCGATCGCCTGTTGCAGGTGATCCGTGAAGAGCTTGAAGAGATCCGTGATAACTTTGGTGATGAGCGTCGCTCGGTGATCCTGGAGAACAAGCTGGATCTCAGCCTGGAAGACCTGATTACCGAAGAAGATGTGATTGTAACCTTCTCCCACGAGGGCTATGCCAAGTCGCAACCCCTGACCGATTACACCGCACAACGCAGGGGCGGGCGTGGTAAATCGGCAACGCGGATGAAAGACGAAGACTTCATCGACAAGTTATTTGTCGCCAATACCCACGACACCCTGCTGTGTTTCTCGAGTCGCGGTAAGGCCTACTGGATCAAGGTTTACCAATTGCCTTCAGCCAGTCGTGGCTCACGTGGTAAACCACTGGTGAATCTGCTGCCACTGGAAGCCGATGAGCGCATCAATGCGGTATTACCGATCCGTGAATACGATGATGAGCACTTTATCTTCATGGCTACCAGTTCCGGTACGGTGAAGAAGACCGCGCTGAGTAACTTCTCCAACCAGCGTGCCGGTGGCATTATCGCCGTTGACCTGCGCGGTGATGACGTACTGGTCGATGTTGCACTGACCGATGGTAGCAAGGACATTATGCTGTTCTCTACCTCGGGTAAGGCGGTACGTTTCTCCGAGACGGATGTCAGGGCGATGGGACGTACTGCCGCGGGTGTCCGTGGTATCAAGCTGGGTGAAGGCTTTAAGGTGATGAGCCTGATCGTGGTCGATGACGAGGCGAGCATCCTGACAGCAACAGAAAACGGTTTTGGTAAGCGTACACCGAGCAGTGATTATCCCTGTAAGGGGCGCGGTGGACAGGGTGTCATTTCGATCCAGACCTCTGAACGTAATGGTGCCGTGATTGGTGCGGTGCAGGTTAAGGACAGTGATGAAATCATGATGATTTCAAATGCCGGCACACTGGTCAGGACATCGGTAGAAGAGATGCGACTGATGGGACGTAATACCCAGGGTGTGCGCCTGATCCGTCTTTCGGACGACGAAAAACTGGTCGAAATCGAACAGGTTGAACAACTGGAAGGTGATGAGGAAGACGAAGAATAACGTCGCTTCTTTTTCAATAAAAACAATTAGTTACATACTATATTTAATGTAGTTTATTTTGAGGGTGTGAGATGAGTCGAGTATATAATTTCAGTGCGGGTCCAGCGATGGTGCCTGAAGCCGTCCTAAAACAGGCGCAGGACGAAATGATGGACTGGCAGGGCACGGGTATGTCGGTGATGGAGATGTCTCACCGCGGTAAAGCCTATATGTCTATTGCCGCCAGGGCTGAAGCGGACCTGCGTGAGATCATGGCGATCCCCGATAACTACAAGGTCCTGTTCCTGCAGGGTGGTGCCAGTTCACAGTTTTCCAT
>JAOUMO010000191.1 GCA_029881425.1 Gammaproteobacteria bacterium | reverse complement strand
CTGGAGAAAAATCTTATTAAGGTGATGCCATGGATTGTCTCCTCTGATACGCCGCTGTTAATCGCCGCAAAAATTAATACGCAAGTTGAGTTTGACCGTGCATTCAGGACCATTGTGAAGGCCAATGGTTATAAGGGTAAGCGACTTATCTATATATCCGGTTTACATATTGATATTTCACCACAGGAAGACATGTTGTTTCCGCTGACAAAATTTATTCCCTGGGCGGCTTACATACAGTACGAAGATGGTACCCATAAAACCATGGAGCAGGATGAGTTATTTGAATTGCTCGATGCGCAATCCGTCGATAACCCCGACGAGATCGATATGGAAGATGCGATTGGCATTATGGAGCACGTCAAGGAAGTGAAGGTGGTTGTTTAAATTTTAGGCTTAGGTGGCGCACCGGATAATCTGTGCCGGCATACCGACCGAGAGAGTGCCCTGTTGATCGTGGATCAGGTTCTGGCCAAAAAAGACCTTGTTGTTCTTTTTCCTGTAGCCCGCCAGGGTTTGTGATGGTTCCTTATCAATACGCGCTGTCGCCGGATCAATATTCGGCATAATACAGCGACTACAGGGTTTGACAATACGGCAGTCTATATCCCCAAACCGTATCTTTTGCCATTCATCTTCGGCATAGGCCGTGGCACCTCGGATGACGATATTGGGCCTGAAGCGGCGCATGGCAACCGGTTGTGCAAGTCGCTGGTTTAGATCATCCAGCGATGATTGTGAGGTCAGCAGGATTGGGAAGCCATCACTAAATGCCGTCCTGTCACCGGTCTCTGCATAGGCAGTATCCACCTGCCGCTTTTCATCGGCTGGAAAATACACCAGACGGCACCTGATGCCCATAAAATCACTTAGCCATTCTGCCGCCATCTCACCACAGTCATAAGCACGGCAGTGATCATCCCAGACGATGGCCGTGTGATAGCTCGTGGTATCAGCTGGCGGCACTATGAGTTCACTAAAACCCCCGGTGTTTAGCCGCAGCTGGTTATTCAGCAGCTGCGGATTGAGCAGGCACAGCTTTGCATGCTGGCGTTGCGTGAGCATTTTTCCCTGTTCATCAATCAGCATCCAGCGTCGATCATTTTCCAGCCCGAACGTGTCGATGCGGGCTGTTTCAAGTGGTATACCTGCAGCAGATTTTAACGGGTAAATCACCAGTTCACTGATAACGATTTGCGACATGGGATTAATCTTCAGTCTTATCCTGTTGCAGGCAGTTAGCGAGTAGTTGCTGCATTTTTTCCAGGCCTGTTTTTCGTGCCCGTTCGATATTGCGCTGCGGGATCTGTTCGGGGTCCGGGTAGGATTGCAGCGCGATTTCCAGGCTGGCTTCACGGATTATGTGCAGCATAGGGTAGGGTGAGCGATTGGTGTAATTGGCCGCATCCTGTTCATCGCTACCAGCAAAACAGTAATCGGGATGAAAGTTGGCCAGTTGGTAGGTGCCTTCATAACCCTGTTCAATTAGCAGTTCATTGGCCATCTCAACAAAGTCGAGGAAATCGTCGAAGCTAGACAATGTGTCGGGGAAGATTAACAGGGTGGTTTCGGTTTCTATATCCCTGTCCAGTCCTATGCATTCATCGACCAGGCTTTGCAGGCAGTGCTCCAGCTGCCGTTCACGGATGACGCTGAAACGAATCTTTCCCTGGTCAAATTCCCGTTTTGCAAAAGGGCAGAAATTAAAACCGATAATGACATCGGTCAGCCATTTTTTTGTCTGTGCAATGACGCCATTATCCATAGTTGTTTTATTCATCCTGAAACTTCTTGATTAAAACATAAACGGCACCACTGCCACCGTCTTTGGGCTGGGCCGATGTAAAGGCCAGTACCGGTTCAATCTGCTGTAGCCACTTGTTGACCATGGCCTTGAGTACGGGGCGACCATCCTCGGAGTTGTAACCCTTGCCATGGACGATGCATACCAGTTTGCAACCCTGTGCCTGTGCATCGGCAATAAATTGCAGCAGGTTTTTTCGTGCATCATCACGGGTGTAGCCGTGCAGGTCGAGTCTTGCCTCTACGCCCAGTTTGCCGTTGCGGATCTGCTTGAGCAGGGACTTCTGTATGCCGGGCCGCATGAATTCCAGGTAATCACCGCATTCGGGGATGAAGTCATCACTCAGGGTGTCCATAATCTCGTGCCGGTTTTGCTGTGGGCGTTTTTTGATCGCTGCCGGTTTTCGCCTGAGTGAAACACGGTCCTGTTTGAGCGGTTTGATGTCGCCCACCAGTTGCTTAAACAGGTCGGCATCATCGTCATGGTTTTCGGGGATAGACATAATGAATGACTTGCAGTTAATTTTTATGCTTATATAGTACCAATCATTTATTAAACAGGCTCCTATTTTGCGTATTTTACTGAGTAATGATGATGGTTACCTGGCTCCGGGACTATCCGTGTTTGCAGCCTGCCTGGCGCGACATGGTGATCTGACCGTGGTGGTGCCGGATCGTAATCGCAGTGCCGCGAGTAATTCGTTGACACTGGGGCGACCGATTCGCCCTCATCGGGTAGCGGATAATTTCTATAAGGTGGATGGTACACCTACAGACTGTGTCCACCTGGCCATCACCGGCCTGTTGCAGCAAGATCCGGATATCGTTATTTCCGGCCCCAATGACGGCCCCAATATGGGTGACGATGTGCTCTATTCCGGTACCGTGGCGGCCGCCACGGAAGGCCGCTTCCTGGGTTACCCGGCGATAGCCGTCTCCATGAGCAGTTATGAGCCACGGCACTATGACTCGGCCTGCCGTGCTATCGAAATTTTGATCCAGCAGATTTCGGCCGTTGAAGTGGCCAGTAATACGATTTTAAATGTCAATGTCCCCGATCTGCCCTGGCAGGATATACGCGGTTTTAAGGCGACGCGCCTGGGTGCGCGCCACAAGTCGGAAGGGGTGATTGAACAGAAGGACCCCCGCGGTGAGTCCGTCTACTGGGTCGGGCCACCGGGTGAGGAGCAGGATGCCGGTGAAGGTACGGATTTTCATGCGGTTAGAAACGGATTTATTTCAGTAACCCCTTTGCAGATTGATTTAACACGGTATGATAGCCTGCATAATTTGAACCAATGGTTAAAAGATCTATAGCGTGAATTTATCTGATCCCCGAGTCCAGGGCATAGGCATGACCTCACAGCGCACCCGAGACCGGCTTGTAGCGCGCCTGAGAGAAAAAGGTATAACGAATGAACAGGTGCTGGAGGTGATGCGCACCATGCCGCGGCACCTGTTTGTTGATGAGGCAATGAACTCCCGGGCCTATGAGGATGATGCGCTGCCCATAGGCCACGGGCAAACCATATCCCAGCCGTTCATCGTTGCCCGCATGACCGAAATCCTGTTGAGCCGGGGCATACCGGACAAGGTGCTGGAAGTCGGGACAGGGTCGGGTTACCAGGCGGCTATCCTGTCGCAACTGGTGCCTCGCGTGTATTCGGTAGAGCGTATCATCGCACTACAGCGACAGGCACGGGAGCGTTACCACCAGCTGCATATCAATAATATTGAATTAAAACACTCTGATGGTTCCTGGGGCTGGCCCCAGCATGGCCCTTACCCGGCCATTATGGTGACAGCGGCACCGGAGCAGGTGCCCGAGAGCCTGCTGCAGCAACTCGCTGTTGGCGGCATCATGATTATCCCGGTCGGGCGTCAGAATAGCGCACAGAGCCTGTTACTAATCACCCGTGATGAAGACGGTTTTATAGAAGAAGAACTGGATGCGGTCCGCTTTGTCCCCCTGTTGAATGGAGCCATTGGCTAATGTTATTTACCGGTTTATATAATAAAACCATGGGCTGGGCCGCCCATCCCCATGCTGAGCGCTACCTGGTTGGCGTGAGTATTTTCGAAGCGATATTTTTTCCCCTGCCCACCGCCCTGATGCTAATCCCCATGGTGCTGGCAAAGCCGAACAAGGCGGTCAGGCTGGCTACCATTGCGACGGTGATGTCTGTACTGGGCGGTATGTTCGGCTATTTACTGGGTTATCTGGCGATCAGCGCCATCGAGCCGTTAATCTATGATGTGGGTTGGGGTGACAAGTACCAGACGGCACAGGACTGGTTTGCAGAATATGGTGTCTGGGCGGTGGTGATCGCCGCCTTTACACCTATACCCTTTA
>JAOUMO010000190.1 GCA_029881425.1 Gammaproteobacteria bacterium | reverse complement strand
CAGCTTACTCGCCTGTAGATTATGTGTACTTTCTGCCTCCCTCATCAGGCCGGCTATATCATCAGCGAATAGATCCGTTGAATCCAGATCGCTGATTTCATTCTCAGTGTACCCAAAAAGACTGATCACGCTCTTATTAAAATAAACAGCTGAGTTATCATCAGCAAAACATAGAATAGCACTACCATCCAGGTCCAGTAATCGTTCGAGATCACTGGTCCGCAACTTAACCTGGTTGGCCATCGCATCAAAGCTATCGGCAAGCACAGAAAATTCTCGCAAACCTTTCTTGTGTACAATAGAGCCCAGCTTACCCTCGGCCATCTGCTTCATTTCATAAATCATTTGCCCCAGGGGAATAAATAAAAAACGATTAAATAACCAGAGTGCAAATAATAGCGTTGTTATAGTCAATAACAGGAAGCTGGCCGTAGTTATAAACTGGGTCCTCTCCATCTCCCTGTTTAATGTGCCCACATCCTCATAACCCACAATACGAAATGCGGGCTGGCCATCAGAGGACAACATAATATATTCAACGGGCAGGTAGCCAGCGATATTGTTTTTCTCATCCAGATTAATTTGCACACCATCAATGGAAAAAACACCTACCGGCGTTTTTGTAATCTTGCCTATATCAGGCAAATTAAATGCAGGGTCAATAACTATTTCAAGATAACCAATATGTCGCAAACCACCAATCGGCACCAGGGTGGAATTTAGCGGACCATTGACTGACATCCATAGCGCATCCACTGCCTTTAAGCGATTAGCACCCTGTCGGCTTTTTATTATATCCTGCAGGTAAGTCGGCATAGTCATAGACAGGCTGTCTAAACCCTGGCTACTTGAAGCAATCAGTTTATATGCAGGATCATAGACCCTGATTTTTTCAAGATTTATATTCGAAAAGCCGACAAAGCCATTAATAAAGGGATCATCTAACAGGGCCGAAAGCATCTTGTTATCACCTGACCTAATAGCGACCTTAATCGCCCGGATAATCTCACCGCTATGACCCAGTTTGGTTGCAAAATCAAAAGTGTATGACCTGACCTCCTTAAGCATCTCCTCGGAGGCCACCTCGATTACTCTCGACAGACTATTCATCTGTGAATCGAATGCGGCCTGCTTAAAATAACTACCCGCAAACAATGACAATACGATGGCAACCAGGCCAATCATGCTAAAAATTATTATGGTTGCCGATTTTATAGATAGACTTTCTATACGCATTAAAATATCCAGCTTAACAAAGCACATCCTTACTCATCTGTAATATAGGGTAGTTTCTTATCTGTCCACTCTTTCCAGCCTCCACGATACCAGTAAACATTTTTATAACCCCAGGAGACTGCTTTTATTACTGCATCAGAACTCCGCTTACATCGAACACCATTACAGTAAAAAACAATATCCGTGGCCAAATCAGGCACGAACTGCTGCAACGACGCTAACGTCATACTGGTGTTTAATAAGTTAATAGCGCCTTCAATATGCCCTTTAAGGTATTCTGTTCTCTTTCTTGAATCGATAACGATTACCCCAGGTCTGGCCAGGATAAGTTCTATCATTTGCTCGGCCGAAATAGTCTTACCGCCAGCTATATCATCAGGTGCAACAGGTTTATTTTCAGCTATCGGAGCTGCTGGCAATATCAAACATATCGCTATTAATAAACCTGATACAGTCTTTGCAAAAAATTTCTGTCGACACATCAGAATACCCACCTGAACACCAGGACTAATTAATTAAATTTCTTTGCAGCCACATCTCAAGCAGTGCAAGATGCCACAGTTTGCTTCCCTGCAGGCGTGTATGGTAAGCCTCAGGCTTTGCTAGTAACTTCTCCACATAGGCGGGCTGGAATAACCCCCTTTGCCTTGCAGCATCATTTAACAGGATATCTTCCATAAACTGCAGGAACTCACCACGAACAAACTTTAATGCGGGCACGGGGAAATAACCCTTGGGTCGATCGATAACCGAATCAGGGACTATGCCACGGGCTATTTTTTTCAATACATATTTACCACCATCCCTGAGTTTCATCTCGGGCGGCATACTCGCTGCCAGCTCCACCAGCTGGTGATCCAGAAAAGGCACACGCGCCTCCAGCCCCCAGGCCATTGTCATATTATCTACACGCTTCACCGGGTCATCGACAATTAAATGGGTCACATCCATACGCAGGACCTTATCAATATATTCATCCGCATCGGGCATCGCCAGCAACTGGGCAACCCGTTTTGAGGTATGATCCTCGCCATGGAATCTTTGATTAACCGTCTGTAAATATTCTTCATGATCACGATCAAAGTACCGATTGGCAAAGCGGTCAAGATCATCTTCGCCTGTCGCCTCATGCATTTGTGAGAACCAGAAATAACCACCAAAGACCTCATCGGCCCCCTGGCCGCTCTGTACAACCTTAACCTCTTTTGAAACCTGTTCAGATAACATATAAAAGGCCACCGCATCCTGGCCTACCATGGGTTCTGCCATCGCATCTACCGCATCGGGCAAATAATCCATTACCTTGCTATTCTGGATAAAAAATTTGTGGTGCTCGGTTGCGTAACGCTCAGCGACTGGATCGGAATATTCGAACTCATTGCCCTTTTCCTCTGGCTGGTCTTCAAAACCGACGGTAAAGGTCTTCAGGTTACCCACGCCAGCCTCTGCCAGTAGTGCAACCAGCAGGCTCGAATCAAGCCCGCCGGATAACAGCACGCCCACCGGCACATCAGCAATGGTCTTACGTTTTTCGACAGCTGTTTTCAAACTCTGGTGAATCGCATCAATCCACTCTTCCTCGCTACGCTTTTCAGCAGGGCGGGTCGCATTTAGCATCCAGTACTGTTGCTCGTGATAACTGCCATCCGCTTTAAAGGTCATGAAATGCGCCGGTCGCATTTTTTTAATGCCGTTTAAAATGGTATTGGGCGCCGGGATCACCGCATGCAATGTCAACTGGTGGTGCAGGCCGACCGGGTTGATGGAAGTATCGATATCACCCGTTGTCAGCAATGCCTGCATATTAGAGGCAAAACGCAGGCGCTGGCCATTGAAGGAATAATACAGTGGCTTGATACCCATACGGTCACGCGCCAGTACCAGCTTCTGCCTCGCCATATCCCATATAGCAAAGGCAAACATGCCGTGCAGCCGTTCAACGCAGGCCTCGCCCCACTCCGCATAGGCCTTGAGGATCACTTCCGAGTCGCCGCTTGAGTAAAAGTGATACCCCTTATCCTGCAGCTCGGAACGCAACTCGGGGAAATTATATATGGTGCCATTAAAGACCAGGACCAGCCCCAGCTCCTGGTCGACCATAGGCTGGTTGGCATGCTCAGACAGGTCGATAATAGCCAGGCGACGATGACCCAATGCCACAGGTCCATCGGAATAGCTACCGCCATGGTCAGGACCACGCCGTTCCAGCTTTGTCATCATACGATGTGTCAACGCCAGCTCGGGCTGCTGACCGTCAAATCGAAATTCGCCACATATCCCGCACATTCTCTAGTCCTACACTTATGCTTTTGTTATTGAGCAAAAGTATAACGTGTTCTTGCATGTATTTCTTAATTAGAAAACAAACAGCACCCGGATTAAAATCATCATAAAACTTGATAATTAGCAATCTTTCAGCCAATAAGCTGTCAAACCAATCTTATAGCTTTGTTTTTTGCTATGCTTTTTAATGGCTAGTATTTCAGCCTACTAACGATACCCTCAGCAGGGCCTGTCGTTATGCTATTATTAAAACCTCCCTTTAACCGAGATATGTAATATTGCCTATGGTTCCTGCCTATCTTGTTGATGTCATCATTTTACTTATCGCAGCAGTGGTTACCGTACCCCTGTCCCAGGCAGCTAAGCTGGGGGCTGTACCCGGCTTTCTAATAGCGGGCGTTATCGTTGGGCCTTATGGATTGGGACTTATAAGCAATGTAAGTGAAATCGGGCATCTTGCCGAAATTGGCGTCGTCTTTCTCCTCTTTGTTATTGGCATAGAACTCAAACCCTCTCGCCTGTGGCAAATGCGACGACTGGTATTTGGCCTGGGCAGCTTACAGGTCATCTTTGCTGGCCTGGCCATAGGCAGCATTGGCCATATTATTTTTGATATATCATTGCGTGCCGCCCTGCTGGTTGGGCCCGCACTGGCCTTGTCCTCGACAGC
>JAOUMO010000189.1 GCA_029881425.1 Gammaproteobacteria bacterium | reverse complement strand
ATCTGTATCTGTGCGCTATAATAGCGTTTACTGACAGATAAAGAGCCAAATGAAAATACCCAAAAGATTACAACCACTGCTCGATGACGGCCTGATTGATGAGATCATCTGTCAGTTAAAGAGTGGCAAAGAAGCCCAGGTCTACATGGTTCGCTGTGGGGAAAGTGTGCGTTGCGCCAAGGTTTACAAAGAGGCCAACCAGCGCAGTTTCAAACAGGCCGTGCAGTATCAGGAGGGTCGAAAGACGCGCAATAGCCGTCGAGATCGGGCCATGCAGAAGCGTACCAGTTATGGCCAGAAAGAGAGCGAAGCGGCCTGGCTCTGTGCCGAAGTGGATGCCCTTTATAAACTTGCCGCCGCCGGTGTGCGAGTACCCCAGCCCTATGGTTTTACCGATGGCGTGTTACTGATGGAGCTCATTACTGACAGTGATGGCCACGCCGCCCCTCGTCTTAGTGATGTCAGCTTCAGCCGTGAGCAGGCGCTGGATTACCATGACCGGATCATCCGTGAAGTCGTGCGTATGCTTTGCGCCGGACTGGTGCATGGCGATCTTTCTGAATTTAATGTGCTGGTTGATGAGCACGGCCCCGTGATCATTGACCTGCCTCAGGCCGTCAATGCTGCCGGCAATAACAGCGCCTATATGATGCTGGAACGCGACGTCACCAATATGCGCATCTACTTTGGCCAGTATGCACCTGAGTTACTGACTACGGCTTACGGCAAGGAAATCTGGCGACTCTATGAAAGTGGCAGGCTTCACCCTGATACGATACTCACTGGTCAGTTTGCAGAGAGTAAGGTGAAGGCTGACGTTAAAGGTGTCCTGAATGTCATTGATGCGGCCATTAAAGAAGAATTTGAGCGCCGCCAGCGCGCCCAGTCCGCAGGGATGGATGATTAACCGCAACTGGCTTTAATCTTCCCGGTTTCATGATCACTTTTGTTATATTCAGAAATTCAATATTTCTATAATGAGAATAACGATGTCACGTTCACGACTGAAAAGATTCATAAAGGATGTTTCTATTTACACACCCTTTACCCGGATGGTATTGCTTATGGTTGTTCTGTGGCTGCTATTTTGTGCCGGGCTATATTTATCGGAACGGAGCGTGGAAGGATCATCGATAAAGTCGTATACCGAAGCCTTATATTGGGGCGTGGCTGCATTTTCGACGGCCGGGATTGCAGATAAACCCGTTTCTGGCTTGGCCCAGTTGATTGGCGGCTTATGGATCGTGATCGGTTCGGTGTTATTTTTTGGTACTATCGTGGCAACCGTCACGACTTATTTTATGCGACCCATGCAAGGCCCGCATAAAAAGATCATTGATACGATTGAGTACAATCTTGAACAGTTAAATGATCTGACTATCGATGAACTTGATTTATTGAAGGAAACCGTCGATACCTTGATCGCGCATGTAGAACATCTTAAGAAAAAGCATTCAAGGTAATGCTCTATTTTTAAACAGGATACTGCAACTACCGGCATCTTTGCGATTTTTTATTCGTTCATGCTTAGAAACAAGTCACCGCAGTTAGAAAATAATAGTCAATTCATGTACTGACAGGCGTTTCGTAGACTGAGCATCTATACTTGTAGTTGTGATCAGTAGCCGGGTGTATGCTGTTCTAAATCTTAATCTTCCATTATTTACGATCAGGGCGACATAACATCAACAGGAGGCGGTTCATGGTTTCGGTCAGAAAACTTGTTCTGGATATTCTTAAACCCCATCATCCCAATGCGCTGGAGTTTGCCAGGACCATTGCGGCTGTTGGTTCGGATTATCGCGTCTGTCTGGTGGTGCTTGAAGTTGATGAAAATACCGAAACGCTTCAGCTTACGCTGGAAGGACAGGCGATAGATTTTGATGCGGTGCAGTCCACCATAAACAATCTGGGAGGATCTTTGCATAGTATTGATGAAGTTAACGTGCAGAGTGAGCCTGATCAGAACGAATTAAATAAGGGTGATACGGATAGCCATTAAAGGCCTGTCATGCGGAAGCCAGTCGAGTATGTCAAATTTCTGCTGCATCTTACCCGCACTCACGGGATTGTCCGACGCTATTTTGTGGTCAACGGTTTTGATGGGGCATTGACCATGCTGGGACTGATCATGGGATTTATGATTAGTTCGCCGGCCAGTTTATCGGTCATTATCAATGCCTGTCTGGGGGCGGCCATCGCACTGGGTGTCAGCGGTGTCAGCAGTGCCTACGTCAGTGAAGTGGCGGAACGTAAGCGCGCATTGACAAAACTGGAAGATGCGATGGTCTGTGATCTTCAGGACAGCGCGCATGGCGATGCTGCACGCTGGGTGCCGATATTGATCGCCCTGGTCAATGGTTTGGCTCCTCTGGTGATTTCTCTATTGATCCTGACGCCATTGTGGCTGTCTGCTGCCGGTGTGCCATTACCGCTGTCACCGCTTTATGTTTCGATCACGGTTGCCCTGATACTGATTTTTCTGCTGGGTGTTTTTCTGGGACGAATTTCCGAGGTGTCCTGGTGGCGTAGCGGTATCCAGACCCTGTTGATCGCGCTGGTCACCGCCATCCTGATTTATCTGGTCGTCGGCTTTTAAGATGAACTTAAGATAAGCTCGGCATAAGTTAAAGTGAAAATTGAAATCTAACTAATGATGTCATTCCCGCGTGGGGGGCAGCGGGAATCCAGTCATTCAAATGATGGATTCCGGCTACAGGCATGCCGGAATGACGCCAATGTTTTTATTTGTGATATTGCGGAATCTATTCCCCTTATCCTGAGCGCAGGTTAATTAATATGCCTATATCACCCTCATGGCACAGCATTGAGATCAAGGCGGTATTGAGCCAACTTGAAACCACAGAGAGTGGATTGCAAAGTAGTGCGGCGCGTGAACGCTTGGCGGCGCATGGGCCGAATGTGATGCCACAGGCCCGGCATCATTCGCTACTGGCGATGTTCCTGGGGCAGTTTGCCGATTTCATGATTGTGGTATTGCTGGTAGCCGCCCTGATCGCCGGTTTCATCGGCGAGTTGCAGGACACCATAGCCATTCTGGTGATCGTCTTACTCAATGCCATTATCGGCGGGGTGCAGGAATATCGTGCCGAACGGGCCGTGGCCGCCCTGCGGGAAATGGCCGCCCCCGATGCACAGGTGATGCGTGATGGAATGGTGGTCACATTACCGGCTTCTGAACTGGTGCCGGGTGATGTGGTGTTACTGGAGGCGGGCAATATCGTGCCGGCGGATTTGCGCCTGCTGGAACTGGAAGAGTTGCAGGTGGATGAGTCAGCGCTGACCGGAGAATCGCATCCGGTTAATAAGCAGGTGGTCGGTTTGCAGGATGCCGACTTGCCGGTGGCAGAACGCCATAATCTGGTTTTCAAGAGCAGCCTGGTGACGCGCGGGCGCGGCAAGGGTGTGGTGGTGGCGACCGGATCGGAGACTGAAATCGGTCATATTGCCGAACTGCTGCGTAGTGAAGAAGGGGTTAAAACACCACTACAGAAAAGGCTGGCCCGTTTCGGTCGTTATCTGGCGCTGGCGGTATTGGCGATCTGTGTGGTGGTGTTTATTGCCGGGCTGTTGCAGGGCCAGCCGGTGATGTTAATGTTCCTGACTGCCGTCAGTCTGGCGGTGGCAGCGATCCCCGAAGCGCTTCCCGCCGTGGTGACCGTCTCGCTCGCTTTCGGTGCTCGCAAGTTGATCCGCCATAACGCGCTGGTTCGAAATTTACCGGCTGTTGAGACCCTGGGTTCGGTGACGTATATCTGCGCCGATAAAACCGGCACCCTGACCCAGAATCGTATGACGCTGGAATGGTTTATTGCTGCCGGTGAACGGCGGTCATCATTGGCTGAGGTAGCAGATACGCCGCACTGGTCTGAGCTGGGCAGGGCGCTGGCTTTAAATAATGATATTGCTGAAAAGGATGGCAAACCCGCCGGTGAGCCGACCGAACTGGCTTTGTTTGAAGCTGCGTTAGCGAATGGTTTTAACAAGATCTTGCTGGAACAACAACAGCCGAGACTGGCAGCCATTGCGTTTGATAGTGAGCGCAAACAAATGAGTACCCTGCATGGGGATGCTACGGATTTAACCGGTGGCATTGTGGCCTATATAAAAGGTGCGCCTGAGCAGGTACTGGGTCAGTGTATTCAGGCGCTGGGAGTCGAAGGCCCGACAGCG
>JAOUMO010000032.1 GCA_029881425.1 Gammaproteobacteria bacterium | reverse complement strand
GGCCCTGATAGTATTCGCCAGGTTTTCCGGCTCGTCTTTATCCAGTGGCAGGGGGCGACCATGACCGACATCGCAAAAGGGACAACGGCGGGTACAGATTTCACCCATGATCATAAAGGTGGCGGTACCATGGCCAAAACATTCACCGAGGTTGGGGCAGGCCGCCTCTTCACAGACGGTAAACAGCTTCTGTTCGCGCAGGATTTTTTTCAGGCGATTCACTTCCGGGTGCGCCGGTGATTTTGCACGAATCCACGCGGGTTTTCGCAGCAGCGTTTCTGTCTTCTGAACCTTTACCGGGATACGCGCCACTTTTTCTGCGCCGCGCAATTTCTCACCCGCAATCACCCTGTTTTTATTTTCTGTTTTATGACTCATGGATTTCTGTTATCTGCTCTATTGAAAACTGCCGGCATAAACAGTTTAGATAATTTTTTGTAACCTGCTCGATACTGGTGGCCAGGCCCAGCTGCTTCATGCTGGTTACTTCGAGGTCAACATAGCCACAGGGATTGATTTGTTTAAAGGGCGCCAGATCAAGATCGACATTCAGGCTCAGGCCATGGTAACTGCCGCCCTGTTTTATACGCAGGCCGAGTGCGGCTATTTTTGCATCCTGCACATAAACACCCGGCGCCTGTTTCTTTGCTCGTGCCTCGATGTCTTCAGCTGCCAGCAAATCAACCACTGACTGCTCGAGCCGGTTAACCATATCCCGCACACCCAGCTTATTTCGTTTTACATCGAATAACACATAGGCGATTAACTGCCCGGGGGCATGATAGGTTACCTGGCCGCCGCGATCGGTATTAACCACCGGGATACTAGCTGCATTCAGTACATGCGCCGCGTTACCATTAAGCCCAAGGGTAAACACCGGCGGGTGCTGTAACAACCAGATTTCATCAGGGGTATTCGCGTGCCGTGCCAGGTTAAACTGCTGCATCCTTTGCAGTGTTGTTGAATAGTCCTGCAAACCCTGGTATCTGGTGATGACTGGCATGGCGTCGTGTCGAATTATAATGCGTAGAGAACATGCTCACAGGCCGTGAGTTCCATGTAGATGCCATCAAGATGCGCCTTACTATGCGCGGTGATCGTGATGGTGATACTGGTGTAATTACCACCCTTGCTGGCATTCATCCTGATGGCGCCCTCGGGCAAATCGGGCACATGGCGATTGATAATCTCCAGCACAGCAATCTCGAGTGTCTCACCGGTTTTACCCATCGCCTTGATCGGGAACTCACAGGGAAACTCGAACAGGGTCTCTTCTTCCGGGCTCTGCTCGCTCATACTACTCCGCACCCTGTCTCAGTTTCACCTTATAGGCCTGGTATAAATCAATCATACGTTCCCACATGGGGCCGGGCTGCGCATTTGCAAGCACCTTGCCATCGAGCTCGATCACCGGCATGATTTCTTTGGTGGAGCTGGTCATCCAGATTTCATTCGCTGATTTCAGCTCCGCCTCACTAATATCACGCACCTCGTGGGGCAGCTTATTGGCCTCAGCCAGCTCCAGTATCAGGTCGCGGGTAATACCCGGCAACAGGCGAGGACCAATTGGCGGCGTAATGATCACACCGTCAATTACGATAAACAGGTTACTGGCCGAACCTTCAGTGGCCAGTCCATCACGTACCAGTATCGCCTCGGTGGCACCCTGGCTGGCAGCCTGCTGCTTTAACAGCGTATTCGCCAGCAACGCAGTGGCCTTTATGTTGCAGGCCTGCCAGCGAATATCATCCAGTGTAACCGCCTTGATACCGGTGCGTAATGTCTCTTTGGATACCGGCTTCAGCGGGTTAGACATGATAAATATGGTGGGCCTTGGCTGCGCGGGAAACAGGTGATCCCTCACCGGTGCCGCACCACGGGACAACTGCAGGTATACGGACTTATCTTCACCTTCATTTTTCTCGATCAGCTCATTTAAGGCCTGCTCCCACTGTGGGATGGTCAGGGGATTTTTTAACTGGATACCGTCAAGGCTATCCTGCAGGCGCTTAAGGTGCTCACCCAGTCGCAGGCAATGCCCGCCATAAACCGGGATCACCTCATAAACGCCATCACCAAATAAAAAGCCCCGGTCAAGGACCGAGACTTTTGCCTGTTCAATCGGTAAGAACTCACCGTTCAAATACACTATAGACATAGGATACTCATCAAAATTGGAACCGTAAAATTCGCCCTGGATCAGTCGAACAACTGGATGATCTGATCTTTTGTACGCTGCCAGAAACTACCCCTGGCGACTGCATGCAAGGCCACCAAGGGACGCGTCATCAGTTCCTCACCATTTAACATGACGCGCACCATGCCCAGTTGCTGACCCTTTGCCACCGGTGCCTCGATATCTTTATTAACATCCATCACTGCATCCAGGTGCTTATACTGGCCGCGGGGTATAGTAACATTGAGATCTTCCAGCAGGCCCAGGTTCAGGTTTTCCATTTCACCTTTCCAGATACGCGCCTGGTTCAGGCCTTCACCCGCCCCATAGAGCCGGTTACTTTCATAAAATCTAAAACCATAACTTAACAGGGACTGGCTGATACTGGCACGGGCCTTTTCACTGCGCGTACCCAAAACAACGGCAATCAAACGCATCTCGTCACGTTTTGCCGATGTCACCAGGCAAAAACCTGCTGATTCAGTATGACCGGTTTTAATACCATCCACACTATCATCACGCCAGAGCAATTTGTTGCGATTATATTGCTTGATACCATTAAACGTATATTGTTTTTGCGCGTACAGCTTGTAATGTTCGGGAAACTCCCTGATCAGCGCCATCGCCAGGGTCGCTATATCTTTTGCCGTAGTCAGGTGTTTTTTATCTGGCCATCCGGTACTGTTAACAAAGTGTGTATCAACCATACCCAGTGACACCGCATACTGGTTCATATAATCGGCAAAGGTCTTCTCGCTACCGGCAATGCTCGGCAAGCGCAACACTGGCATCGTTACCCGACTGGATAATCAGGCCCTTGAGCAGGTCTTCTACCGAGGCCTTTTTTCCCACCTCGAGAAACATTTTCGAGCCACCCATGCGCCAGGCCTTTTTACTAATAGTCACCTGCTCGTCCATGGTTAGACGACCGGCTTCCATCTCCTTATACACCACGTAGGCGGTCATCATCTTGGTAATACTGGCGGGTTCAATCTTCTGCGTGACATTCTTTTCAGCAATGACACGGCCGCTATTGAAATCGATCAGGAGGAAACTTTTTGCTGCCAATTCAGGGGGAGATGGCACAGGCATGGGCGCTGCCTGCAGGAGCACACCATAAAACAAACAACTGACAAACAAAAAACACCGAATAACTTTATTCATTATCATAACAAGAAAAATATCCCAATTTATTAACCGAAACCAGGCCAACCGGGCCTGGCTAATCTACAACAACTCGCGCCGTATCAAGCCCTGCATCGTTCAGGTTCCTTAATACCCGGTAGGCCAGATCAACATCAGGGATAGGCCCTATCCTGACGCGATAAAGCTTTTTACCATCGGCTTCAACGACATTAATACGCACACTATTAAAACTTTTGGACCTCAAATCTGTAGCCACCTGCTCAGCCGCCTGCTCTGAACCCATGGCAGCGACCTGCACATGTATTTTGCCATCAACGGAACCTCCCTCGGGTAGCACCACCGATGAGGTATCCAGGTCCATGCCACCGGTATTGATGGCACGAATCTCAACCGGTCCGGTACCGGTTCCACTAATACCCAGCTTGGTGGCTGCAGCATAGGACAGATCTATTATTCGCCCCGGATGAAAGGGACCTCGATCATTGACCTTGACTATAACCTTGCGCCCATTCTCACGATGGCGAACCTCGACATAGGTCGGCAGGGGCAGGGTTTTATGGGCTGCCGTCATGGCATACATATTATAGGGCTCACCACTTGATGTTTTCCTGCCATGGAACTTGGTACCATACCAGGATGCATCTCCCGACTGCACAAAACCCTGGCTCGAATCCCTGACGTGGTAGGTCTTACCCATCACCGTATAGGAGTCGGGATTACCATAACGGCTTTTCGGCTCATTGGCGGGAACCGCATTACGAATACTATCTGCGTGTTTATTAAAGTTTTTTGGCGCACTATCCCTTAACGAGCATGAAGCTAGCATCACCACCAGGCCAGTGAGAAAAACCTTAACAATCATTAACGACTCGCATAATGCTGCGACGCCAGCGCCTGGCTTAGCTGATAAACAGCCATTGCATACAGGGCACTATGGTTATAACGCGTGATGACATAAAAATTATTCAGCCCCAACCAGTATTCGTGGCCGTCTGCTCCATCCAGTTTTATCAGCGCTGCCAGGGTATCATTACTAAACGAATCTGCCGATGACACACCCATTTTTTTATAACTGGCAATAGACTTATGGGGCTCTACTTTTTTATTGCCTATATTATCCAGCTGTTTTTTGACACTGGCACGACTAATGATCGGCTGCTGTTTCTGCCAGCCATGGCGTTTAAAATAATTGGCCACACTACCGATGGCATCGGCACTGCTACGCCACAAATCTCGCTTACCATCACCATCAAAGTCCACTGCATAGGCCCGGAAACTACTGGAAATAAATTGCGGCATTCCCATAGCGCCCGCATAGGAACCCTTTAGTTCTCGCGGATCAATTTTTTCTTCACGGCTCATTAGCAGGTATTCTTCCAGTTCTTTACGGAAGAATCGCTCACGTCGATCACGCCTTTCGGCCGTGGTATTTTCTATCGGATAATCAAAACCCAGTGTCGCCAGGGCATCGAGCACAGGATAGTTACCACTACGGCGACCATAAAAGGTTTCAACACCAATAATGGCAACAATAATTTCTGCTGGTACGCCATAATGCTGTTCTGCACGCGCCAGTACATCGGCATGCTCCTGCCAGAACTTTACACCCTGGTTGATACGTTTTGATGTGATAAAAATAGGCCGGTAATCTTTCCAGGGCTTGGTCGCCTCAGCAGGACGGGCAATGGCCGCCAGCGCAGTTGTCTGCTGCTCGATATCTTTCATCCAGTAGGTCAATGTAGCCTGGTCAAAACCGTGTTTTTTGACCATTTCACCAATAAAATGTTTCACATCGTCACGCTGGGTATAGTTCGCGAGTACAACGGATGGAAATAACAGGCACAGCGTTAAAATAAATACGATTCTATTCATGATATTTTTTATATTCATATTCTGTCAGCATCTACTTGGACCACAATTTACGATGAGAGTTTATCGACATTAGCATGCCAAAGCCGGCCATTAATGTCACCATGGATGTTCCACCATAACTAATCAACGGTAATGGTACCCCAACAACAGGTAAAATGCCCGAGACCATCCCCACATTTACAAATAAATAGACGAAAAATGTCAAACTTAAACTACCACCCAGCAGGCGGCTGTAACTATCCTGCGCCTGTGCAGCAATTATCAGGCCGCGAATAATTATAAAACCATATAGCATTAATAATAGCATCCCTCCCAGGAAACCAAACTCCTCGGCAAATACCGCAAAAATAAAATCGGTTGACTGTTCCGGTAAAAAATTGAGGTGCGACTGGCTACCATTGAGCCAACCACGACCATAAACGCCACCGGAACCTATGGCTATCTCTGACTGGATAATATGGTAACCCGCACCCAGGGGATCACGGCCAGGGTCAAGCAGGGTGAGAACACGGGTACGTTGATAATCGTGCATAAAATGCCATAAGACAGGCAACATGGCTGCACCACTCAGGAGTAGTCCAATCATTAATTTCCAGCTCAGCCCGGCCAGGAACAGGACAAAGAATCCCGCTGCGAAGATCAGTATCGCTGTACCCAGGTCGGGTTGCTTGGCAATTAACAGGGTGGGCAATAAAATTAGCACGGCAACCATTAATAAGGTCTTCGTGCGAGGAGGCAGGGCCCTCTCGGATAAAAACCAGGCAACCATCATAGGTGTTGCCAGCTTCATCATTTCCGATGGCTGGAAGCGCACAAACCCCAGGTCCAGCCAGCGTTGGGCACCCTTGCCCACATCACCGGCAAATATCACCAGCACGAGCAGTAATACACCCAGGCTGTATATCCAGGGCGACCAGAATTTGAGCCCTGACGAGGGTAACTGGGCAACCACCAACATCACCACATAGGCCAGCACCAGGCGCATGGTCTGGCGATTGATAAGTTCCATTGACTGGTTGCCCGCACTGAACAGCACGCCCAGTCCGGCCACGGTCAATAACAGCAAGCCAAACAACAACAGGGGATCAAGGTGCAACAGGTTGAACAGGCGCAGCGTAAAACTGAGCCCACCCTGGTCATTTTTAAAGCCATTACTGCTTATCATTGGTCTGCTCTTTTTTTATCCAGGCATCAATTACTTTCCGCGCAATGGGTGCTGCAACACCACTGCCATGCCCCCCATTTTCTGCAATGACCGCCACGGCTATCCTGGGTTTATCCGCAGGCGCAAAGGCAACAAACAGGGCATGGTCCCGTAATTTTTTTGAGGTAGTGGCCTCATCGTACTCCTCATCCTGCGCTATACCAAAGACCTGGGCGGTGCCCGTTTTACCGGCCATTTTAAATCCTAGTCCATAGCCAGACATCCGTCCCGTCCCCCTGAGGCCATGCACGACCTCGACCATACCATCAACCACATACTGCCAGTTAAGTGGGCGATTTAACTCTATCTTTCCCTCGGGTTTTATCTGCACAATCTCGGAAACATTCTGCTCCGGGTACTGCACCTCTTTCAATAAATGCGGCTTCATCACCACGCCACGCATAGCCAGGATGGATGTTGCTGAGGCCAGCTGCAGCGGGGTAGTTAATACATAACCCTGGCCTATGCCGGCTATCAGGGTTTCACCCGGATACCAGATTTTATTGCGTGATCGATTCTTCCACTCCCTTGACGGTAGCAAACCGGAGCGCTCACCGATGGTATCCACACCGGTCAGGCCGCCAAAACCAAACTGCTTGAGAAAGGCATGCATACGGTCGATGCCCAGGCGATAAGACAACTCGTAGTAGTAGACATCACAGGATTCACTCAGGGCCGATTTCAGATCGGTATTACCATGGCCTGTTTTTTTCCAGTCACGGTATCTACGTTCCTCATTTGGTAGCAGGTAATAGCCCTTGCAGGGAATAGACTCCTTGTGCCCTATGACCTTGTTCTCCAGCCCGGCAAGGCCAACAAAGGGTTTCAGGGTAGAGCCCGGTGGATACTGCCCCATCAGTACCCGGTTAAATAAGGGGCGCTCAGGGGATTCACGCAATACCTTGTAATTTTTATAGCTAATACCATGTACGAACAGGTTTGGATCAAAGGTTGGCATACTCGCCATGGCCAGTATTTCACCGGTTTCCGGCATCATCACCACCACCGCACCGGTGTAGTCCTCCATCGCATCTTCTGCGGCGGCCTGCAATTCCGCATCCAGCGATAACACCAGGTTATTACCCGGCGCTGGCGCCTTCTTCTCCAGCACCCGCAGCACCCGGCCCTGCACATTAACCTCAACATTCTGGAAGCCGACATCGCCATGCAACTGGTCTTCATAAAAACGCTCAAGGCCTATCTTGCCGATATGGCTGGTACCCGAGTAGCTGGAACTATCAACCCGCTTCAGGTCCTCTTCATCAATGCGGCCTACATAGCCAATAACATGCACTGCCCTCTTGCCCAGTGGATAATGGCGTCCCAGGCGGGCTGTAATTTCCAGCCCCGGGAAGCGGTGCTGGTTGACCGCCAGCCGTGCCACTTCCTCATCGGACAGCTTGGTCCTCAGGGGAATCCCTTCGAAGGCATGACTACGTTTTACCACCTTCCTGAAACGGCTCAATGTCTCCTCATCGAGCTCGACCAGTTCGGACAGCCCCTGCAGGGTCGCATCCATATCCTCTACCTGCTCGGGGATAATCTCAAGCCGATAAGATGGGCGATTCTCTGCCAGGACGACACCATTACGGTCATAAATCAGGCCCCGATTGGGTGCTATTGCAGACAGCCTGATACGGTTATTTTCAGACAGGGTTGAGAAATGGTTGTATTCAAATAATTGCAAATGCAGCAGGCGCGCCATTAACACACACAGCAGCAGGATACTGAAAAATGCAGCCACCCAGGCACGACGTTTAAATAACAGGGCCTCCTGCAGGTGATCTTTTATAAGGGCACGATGATACATTTATAGAGAAATGATCCGTTGATTACGATGCATGAACTCAATACATAAAAGGTAAATCAATAGCCTGTCTGCCCTCTAGTTATTATCAATGGATCGATCCATTATTTTTGCAGCCTGTTGTGGCGTTCGATGCTGGACATAATTTCTTTTTTTGCCGCCTCGACACCCACCCAGTTTTCAACCTTAACCCATTTTCCGGATTCGAGCGCCTTGTACTGCTCGAAAAAATGCGTGATCTGACCCAGCAGGCCGTCATGTAAATCCTGTGGTGCCTGGATGTCATCATACAGGCTACTCAGGGCACTGACAGGCACCGCAAGTACCTTATGATCTTCACCCGCCTCGTCGATCATTTCCAGCATGCCAATAGGACGGCAGCGAATCACCGAACCACTAATTAAAGGCACGGGCGTCACGACCAGCACATCGACAGGATCACCATCCTCAGACAGGGTATGGGGCATGAAACCATAATTACAGGGATAAAACATGGCCGTCCCCATAAAACGATCCACCACCAGGGTACCGCTATCCTTATCTACCTCATATTTCACGGGTGAACCGTGTGAAGGAATTTCTATAACAACATTAATATCATGAGGTACATCTTCCCCCAACGAAAGGTTCTCAAGATTCATCGTTACCCCCTTATTAGAATCGCCTAATCAGGAAAACACCCGATCACACCCAGAATTAAACCGATTATATCAAGAACTGTAGACAGAATACTCGACATTATCCGTGCAATGATTACAATCCAGACTCTAACAACTTGTTCAAGGACCTTCAGGGGGGTCATTCTGACCATGAGAATAGTACTTTTGGGAGCGCCTGGCTCCGGCAAAGGCACACAGGCAAAGCTACTCATTGAGAAATTTAATGTTCCTCAAATTTCAACCGGTGATTTACTACGTGCAGCGGTTGTAGCACAAACCCCCCTCGGCAGACAGGCCAAGGCCATCATGGATGCCGGCCAGTTAGTACCCAATGAAATCGTACTGGGCATGATCCGTGAACGCCTGAATAACCCCGATGCCAAAAATGGCTTCATCCTCGATGGCTTCCCTCGCAACCTGGCGCAGGCAGAGGCACTGGATGAACTACTGGCCACCCTGTCACAGCCTATTGAATCTGCCCTGCTGATTGATGTTGACTTCGATATTCTAATGCAGCGACTTACGGGGCGCCTGACATGTGAAAGCTGTGGCGCGGTATTCAATACCTTTACCAACCCACCCACGATAGATGACGAATGCGATGACTGCGGCAGCAGGCTACACCACCGCTCTGATGACAATGAAGACACCATCGGCAAACGCCTACGTGTATATGAGACCCAGACGCAGCCCGTTGTTGATTTTTATGCCCAGCAAAATAAACTGATTAGCGTTGCAGGCATTGGCGAGATTGACCACATCTTTAACGCTATTCTTGGCGAACTTAAAACCTCGCGCAGCCTGAAACCCATGCAGGCCACCAAAAAGATTAAACAAGTAACACCAACCCAACCGGTCGTGAGCCAGGCCATGCCTAAGGCCACACCGGCCAAACCTGTGGAAGTAAAACCTGTGGAAAACAAACCCGTAGTAACCGCTCCAGTAACACCCGAAGCAACCCCGGAAGCAACAGCAGAAGCTAAAGCCATTGCCCCGGCCACTGAGACTATAGCCGCTCCCGCCGTAGCCACGGCTGCAAAAACTGAAGCTGCAAAAAAACCAGCTACACCGAAAAAACCTGCGACCAGGAAAGCCGTCGCTAAAAAAGCCACGGCAAAGAAACCGGCTGCGAAAAAAGTAGTTACAGCAAAAGCGGCTGCAAAAACGACAACAACAGCAAAACAAAAGACACCTGCCAAAAAAGCTGTTGTGAAAAAGTCTACCGCAAAGAAGACAGCTGCGAAAAAGACCGTAAGCAAGGCCCGCACACTGGATCCCGTCAAGGCAATGCAACAGACCCTGAAACAGTTACAGGACGAATTAAAAACTGTCACTGCCGAACTAAAACAGGTCAATAGCCGTGCAGATGCCCTGATGAAACAGGAGCAAAAGAAAAAACCGGCTGTTAAGAAAGCCTCAACAGCAAAGAAAAAAGCAAAAAAACAACCCAAAAAACGTAAATAGCCATTAAAAAAGGCCGGGAATCCCCGGCCTTTTTTCTACCCGCCTCCAGGCGCCCCTGCCCCATCTTTTTGCCCAGCTACACTCTAGATTTAGATGAAATGATTACCCTATCCTGAACCTTTCCAGACAGAAACCCGCACTTGTAGCGGATACAGCCAAACGGCTTCCAATGCAAAGCTACTGCTCAGCACCTGGGCTTGAAACCACAATCATGAGCCATCATTAATTGATTTAAAAAATCAAAAGAAACGCAAATCAAGATAGATAATTTCATTGTCATCCTGAACCAGGCCAAAGTATGACAATGGAGTATAAGCATTCGATCAATATTTTCTTGACGTACATGGATGCTCTAATTTCACGGGGGCGTGGAAATGGGAGCCACAGATAGCCAATCTTAAGAAGAACAGGATAAGCGTGCCCGTCTAGTGCGGCAAATCCATAAGTACAAAGTACGCCCTACATAAAAGACACCACCAACTGTCAATTATTCCAACATTAAAACCAGCCATCAACCTACTGATTTAACTATATATTTTATATAAGTATCCGATTTAAATAAAAAATCAGTCGATTTATTTTACATTTCTTCTGCCATAATCACCTAAAAACAATATCTCATAACTACAAGACATTGATTTATAAGGAAATTTCAGACATGGAACATAATCTGCTTTATCACCTGACCCACCTGTTCATTCGATTTGAAAAAGAATAAGACACTTGAACAGGTCTGCTGCGACTCACGGAAGACAGGCGCCCGATTTCCAGGTGCATGAGTTTAGATGGAAAGCATCACGATATAATTTTCATTTGCAGGAGCTATGATTATGTCCTTTGCCAGACTCATTACCGTACTTATATTAAGTTATTGTTCGATTGGTTTTTCTTTTGCCGAGACCCGCAGTCTCACAAATAATGGAACAGACCAGCCACCACTGGCCATTTATCAACAGGCCCTGAATTATCTACTGGGGCGTAATGGCAGCGAAAAGTCCGCAGAAAAAGCGGCTGAACTATTTAAGACCCTGGCCGAACAAAACTGGAGTTCTGCCCAACACATGCTGGGCAATATGTACTTTTCCGGGAATGGTGTCGAGAAAAATGACCTGCTGGCCTACAAGTGGCTGAGTATTGCCTCACGCAACAATATCAGGCTGGCTGAAACCATTTATGAGAAAAGGAAAATCCTGCAAAACAGGCTGACTAAAAATAACCTGCAACAGGTCGATCACTGGATTGCCGAATGGCGGCCGGATTAATAACATTGCCGGCCACGTTCAAGTGGCCGGCAACAGATGATTAACTATCTTTGGCTGCTGCATCCTCTGCTGCCTGTGCCTCTTCGATCTCGGCACGAACCTTGTCCATATCCAGGGTCTGGACGCGCTCAACCACCTCTTCCAGCGCTGCGGCGGGTAACATGCCGGCCTCTGCAAAAATAATGATCTGCTCACGGAATACCATCAGTGTGGGGATAGAACGAATCTGAAAGTGCGCGGCTATGGCCTGTTCGTCTTCCGTATTGATCTTGGCAAATACCACATTGGGATGCTTTTCAGAGACTTCTTCATAAATAGGTGCAAATGATTTACAGGGTCCGCACCAGGGCGCCCAGAAGTCGATGATGACAATATCATTGTCGGTAACGGTAGATTCCAGATTTGATTCATTCAGTTCGATGGTAGCCACAAAGGGTCTCCTGATTGGGAACAGGCAAGTTCATTTAAAGGATCAATTGTAACATACAATATTAATGACTTCTTATGCTTGCGTTTTTTTGCGCCAAATCGGTACATATTTAGCTTTGACGCTGGCCATAAAGGGAGCTGTAAAGCCCGTCACGACCCAGCAACTCCTCATGCTGGCCCTGGTCAATGATTTTGCCACTATCAAACACATAGACCCTGTCGGCCTGCTTCACCGCACTGAGGCGATGCGCAATAATCAGCGTGGTCCGTTGCTGTAAAAAACCCTGCAGTGCCTGGTGCAGGTGATATTCAGTCTCCGCATCCAGGGCCGATGTCGCCTCGTCCAGGATCACCACCTTGGGATCCATCAATACCATTCGCGCAATGGCAAGGCGTTGTCGCTGCCCACCGGATAAGCGTATGCCATTACGCCCGACTATGGTATCCAGTCCCTTTGGCAAATTTTCCACGACATCGGCCAACTGTGCAATGTTCAGAACCTGCCACAGGGTCTCATCCGCATAATCTTTACCCATGCCGAGGTTATTGCGGATAGTGTCATTAAACAATGCCGGGTGCTGTAACACGGTGGCCACATTTTCCCTGACCACATCCAGGCCAATTTCAGAGGTCTCCACATTATCAAAATACAGATGACCGCTAACCGGCGGGTACAGGCCCAGCACCACCTGCACCAGGGTCGATTTACCACCTCCACTGGCACCGACCAGCGCGACCTTTTCACCGGGCCGAATCTCCAGCGACACATCATCCAGGATCAGCTCCCCCTCACCATAGGCAAAGCTGACATGCTCGAGGCGTATTCCCACGGTATGCTGATCCTGGAAGGGGTTTTTACGGTGCTTATACTGCTCCTCCTGCCGGAGTGATAACAGGCGATTCAATCGTGATAGCGCCGCATTGGCCGCATAATAACTGTACTGGATCGCCAGCACTTCCTGCACCGGACTCATCATGAACCAGAGATAGGCATAGACGGCAAACATCTGGCCGATACTCAAACCGGAAAACACCACCATAAACATGCTTACGGCACGAAAGACTTCAAAACCCATTAAAAACACAAAAAATGAGAGTCGGCTTGCGGCATCACTCTTCCAGCTAAATGCTGCAGAGTTCTGCTTTACACCTCGCGCCTTATCGACCACCCTCAATATATAATGACGTTCACGATTACTGGCTCGAATCTGCTGGATCGCATCAAGGGTTTCAATCAGCGACTGCTGGAAGATTTCAAATGCAGAATTTTCTTTTTTCTTGAGTTGCTTAACCTTTTTACCCAGTACGGTCGTGAAATAAATAACCACCGGGTTAACCACCAGGATGAACAGGGCAAGCTGCCAGTGAATCCATAATAAAATGGCAGCCACACCTATAATCGTCAGCACGGCAACAATAAATTTACTCAGGGCCGAACCGATAAAGACATCGATCGCCTCGACATCCGTTACCATGTGCGATGCAACAGCGCCGCTACCGAGGGTCTCGTACTCGACCATGGAGATAAACTGCAATCGCTCCAGTAAATTACGACGGAGTCGAAAACTAATGTCCTTCGCCACCCAGGTGAATTCACGGGTTTGCCAGACACCCAGCGCCATGCCAATAAAACGCATCAACATGGTCAACAACATTATCGCAAGAATATATAATACCGGCCCATGCCAGCTTTGGGGAAATAGCTGGTTCATTAAAGCAATCATTTCACCCGGTTTATGCAACAACACCTCATCGACCAGTAGTGGCATCAGTAAGGGTACTGGCACGGTTATCAGGGCAGAAAAGATGGCTATAAAATTGGCGTAAATTAGTGCCTTTTTATGGTGCCCTGCAAGATCAAGTACATAGGACCAGGTATATTGCCTGATCACCTGGGAATTTAATTCAGCCTGCTGTAGGTCCGTATTCTTCATCGCATTGTGATTTATATTGAAATAACCATTTAAAAAAAGGCGGATTATTTACCCGTCACATACCCGCAACCCGATATAGCCAGACGAAATACAGGCCTGCATACTAGCCACGTAGTATATATGAATGACTCCCGAGCATCAGTTTTTATGCTTTTCCTGCAGCAGACCCTAAACAATAAAAACCCCTGGCACTTGTGAAACAGGACAATATCATCTATTTAATGGGAATAAATTAGATCTGCTTAATATTGGCAGATACAAAAAACACCACTGCCTTAAGGAAATAAAAATGAAGCTGTTCCATAGCACCACAACCATCAGCCTGTTAAGCCTTTCCCTGTTGAGCGGCAACGCCCTTGCCAAAGACATTGAAGTATCCGCACTCATAGAAGTTGAAGCGGTGAATGGTGAAAACTACGCCTCAGAGAAAACAACCGATATAACGGTTGCCACAGTTGAGATTGGTCTTGATGCCGCCATCAACGAACAACTGAGTGGCCATGTCCTGTTTCTATATGAAGAAGACGCGACTGACCCACCGGTAATCGATGAAGCCAGTTTTAGTATGCAACTCAATCCCCAGCTCAGCCTGACTGCCGGTAAAGTGTACCTGCCCTTTGGCCAGTTTGAGACCGGCCTGGTTTCCGATCCGTTAACGCTGCAACTCGCAGAAGCCGGTGAATCGGTTTTCCAGCTGGATTTCAATAATGAAGCCATGAGTGCCTCAATTTATATGTTTAATGGTGATGCCGTTAAATTTTCGGACACCGATGACAACACCTTGAGCTATGGTTTTAATATCGGTTTTTCACCTTATAAACAGCTTGATATTAACCTGGGTTATATTTCCAACCTGGCTGATACAGATGCACTCCAGGCGCTGGGCACTACAGCCGGTGCAACCGATGACCACGTCGCAGGCATGAGCCTGTCCGCAAGCATGACATCGGGTAATATAAAAGTAATTATTGAACACATTGCAGCTATGGATGATTTTATTGCCGGTGACTTTGATATCACTGCAGACATGTCGCCATCGGCGAGCAATATCGAGCTCAACCTGTCCCTCGAAGGCGATATGACACTGGCACTGGCTTACCAGCAGACCAGTGATAGCCTGTTCATGGAACTACCGGAGAGCGCCATCCTTGCGGCTGTATCCATGCCGCTGGTTGGTGGTGTCAACATGGGAGTTGAATATGCATCTATGTCTGATTACGGCACTGGGGATGGTGGCACCGGTGATGATGCAAAACAGCTAACACTACAACTCAGCACCGAATTTTAACCCGCAATATTATTCGTATTCAAAGGGCAGCCATGGCTGCCCTTTTTACTGGCGAGGAAGGAATCAATAGCTCATCAACAATTACGCTTTAACTGGACACACGTACTTAACGCCTCATGCTTTATGCTTTAGTAATTGATCCGGGATCACGTGTATCTATGGGCCATTTTATGACGCCTTGCCATGTCCAGCACATAGAATCAGATATATTGCCCGGCAAACTGCGAACTCAATTCAATATCTAGTAAAAAGTATTATTCATTCACTGCCACACCCAGCAAAAAAGCTATCTTTACACTATATTTATAGTGCCTGTAGAAAAATACACCCCAGGCCAAAGCACTAATAAGTCATTGATTTTT
>JAOUMO010000031.1 GCA_029881425.1 Gammaproteobacteria bacterium | reverse complement strand
GTGAAGGCGGCCATCGAGGCGCTGAAGCGTTTTCCCGCAGCCAATGCATCGATCGATGGCAATGATGTCGTCTATCATGGTTATTTCGATATCGGTGTCGCCGTATCGTCCCCCCGTGGACTGGTGGTACCGGTGGTGCGTAATGCGGACCAGATGAACCTGGCAGAAATCGAAAAGGCCATCGCGGACTATGTTGAAAAGGCAAAGGAAAATACCCTCAGTATCGATGACATGACTGGTGGCACCTTTACCCTGTCGAATGGTGGCGTGTTCGGTTCGCTGTTATCCACGCCCATTTTGAATCCACCGCAAAGCGCCATACTCGGTATGCATAAAATCCAGCCACGACCCATCGTCGAGGACGGTGAGATAGTCGCACGGCCGATGATGTATCTTGCCCTGTCCTATGATCATCGAATTATCGATGGCCGTGAAGCGGTACAGTTTCTAGTAACAATTAAAGACGTGCTTGAGGATCCGGCGCGTATGATTGTTGGCGTTTGAGCCAGTGAAAAATTCCAGGTAAATAAAAATGTCTGAAAAATATGATGTGGTTGTAATTGGTGCAGGACCCGCGGGTTATGTCTCTGCTATTCGTTGTGCACAGCTGGGTTTGAAAACAGCCTGTGTCGATAACTGGCTAAGCCCCGAGGGTAAGGCGGTACTGGGTGGTACCTGTTTGAATGTCGGCTGTATCCCGTCCAAGTCCTTGCTTGAGTCCTCAGAGCTGTATGCAAAATGCCAGCATGGACTGGAACAGCATGGAATCAGCACGAAAGGTGTGAGTCTTGACCTGGCAGCGATGATGCAGCGTAAGGACCAGGTGATTAGCGACTTGACCCAGGGTATTGCCGCCCTGTTCAAGGCGAATGGCGTTAGCTGGGTGAAGGGTCGGGGGCGCCTGTTATCGGGCATGCGTGTCGAAGTGACTGCGGCAGACGATGTTACTATCCTGTCTGCAAAAAATGTGGTTATCGCCACCGGTTCTTCATCTATAGAAATCCCCTGTGCACCGCTGAATGATGAATTGATTGTTGATTCCACCGGCGCCCTGAGTTTTACCGAGGTACCCGCCCGCCTGGGTGTGATTGGTGCCGGTGTCATTGGTCTCGAGCTGGGCAGTGTCTGGAATCGCCTGGGTTCAGAGGTTGTTATTCTTGAGGCGCAGGATAGTTTTCTGAATATGGCGGATGAACAGGTGGCCCGTGACAGCCTGCGAACATTTAAAAAACAGGGTCTGGATATTCGTCTCAATGCGCGCCTGATGGCGACAGATATAAAAACCTCGGGCAGGAAAAAACAGGTCGAGGTCAGCTATCAGGATGCCAAAGGTGATTACAAAGAAGTCTTCGACAAGCTGATTGTTGCCGTGGGCCGATGCCCCAATAGTGCAAATGTTTTCGATGAAGAGGCGGACCTGTTACTGGATGAACGCGGTTTTATCCATGTGAATGAACTATGCGAGACCTCCATGCCCGGTGTCTATGCCATCGGCGATGTGGTGCGTGGGCCGATGCTGGCGCACAAGGGATCAGAGGAAGGTATCATGGTGGCCGAGTTAATCGCCGGTCACCATGGTGAAGTGAATTATGAGCTGGTGCCGTCAGTGATCTACACCCATCCTGAAATCGCCTGGGTAGGTAAAACCGAACAGCACCTGAAAGCTGCAGGTGAACATTATAAAGTAGGCAGCTTTCCTTTTGTCGCCAGTGGTCGCGCCCGTGCACTGGGGGAAACCGCAGGCATGGTCAAGGTGCTGGCCCATGCGGATACCGATCGCATCCTGGGCGTGCATATCTTTGGGCCACAGGCATCCGAGCTGGTGGCACAGGCGGTCATCGCCATGGAGCTGGGTGCCAGTAGTGATGATATCGGGCTCACTATGTTTGCCCATCCAACCCTGTCGGAATCACTCCACGAAGCGGCACTGGCCGTGAATGGCAATGCGATTCATATGGCAAAAAAACGCAGCAGAAAATAAATCTGTATTTGTGAGAGAATAAATTATCGTATTATTATGACCTCGCCTGTGGGTGATAAGCACTTGCGAGTCAGGAGTTAAAATGAATTTACATGAATACCAGGCCAAACACCTGTTTGCACAATACGGCATGCCGGTACCCAATAATCACGTGGTGAGTACCGCGCAGGATGCTCATGCTGTGGTGGTCATGCTGGGTGGTGACCGCTGGGTCGTGAAGGCACAGGTGCATGCCGGTGGTCGCGGCAAGGCCGGTGGCGTCAAGCTGGTTGATTCGGCAGAGGCGGTGACCCATGAAGTGGGTAAGATGATTGGTACACAGCTGGTCACCTACCAGACCTCGGCAGAGGGCCAGCCAATCCATCATGTACTGATCGAAGAGACCTGTGAAATTGCACGTGAGCTCTACCTGGGCGCGGTCATTGATCGAGCTACACGCAGGGTCGTGTTCATGGCCTCCACCGAGGGTGGTGTTGAAATTGAAAAGGTGGCAAGTGAGTCGCCGGAAAAAATCCTACGTACTACAGTTGATCCCATGCTGGGGCTGATGCCCTATCAGTGTCGTAAGCTGGCTTTCGGGCTTGGACTCGAGGGTAAGCAGATTGGCCAGTTTACAAAGTTGCTAATGGGTCTGGCTAAATTATTTATTGAAAAGGACCTGGGGCTGGTCGAGATCAACCCGCTGGTGGTGACAATGGACGGTGACCTGCTGTGTCTCGATGGAAAAATAAATGTCGATGATAATGCGTTGTATCGCCAGCCCGAAATGCTGGAGATGCGTGATGCTACACAGGAAGATGAGCGGGAGAATCGTGCCAAGGAATGGGACCTGAATTATATCGCACTGGATGGCAGTATCGGCTGCATGGTGAACGGTGCGGGCCTGGCGATGGCAACCATGGACCTGATTAAACTGCATGGCGGTGATCCTGCAAACTTTTTAGATGTCGGCGGTGGTGCAACCAAAGAACGCGTGGCCGAGGCCTTTAAAATTATTTTATCCGATGACAATGTCAAAACCGTGCTGGTAAATATTTTCGGTGGCATTGTTCGTTGTGACCTGATTGCCGAAGGCATTATCGGCGCCATAGAAGAAGTGGGCGTCAAGGTGCCGATCGTGGTACGACTGGAAGGCAATAATGCCGAACGCGGATCCCAGTTATTAAAAGACAGTGGACTCAACATAATTGCGGCACAGGGTCTGACTGATGCGGCGCAAAAAGCAGTAGCTGCCGCCGGGGGTGTGCAATGAGTGTCTTGATTAACGCAGATACCAAAGTTATCTGCCAGGGTTTTACGGGCAAGCAGGGTACGTTTCATTCGGAGCAGGCCATTGCCTATGGTACGAAGATGGTCGGTGGTGTTACACCGGGCAAGGGTGGCCAGAGCCATCTTGGCCTGCCGGTATTTAATACGGTAAAAGAGGCGGTCACCAATACCGCAGCCACTGCCTCGGTGATCTATGTGCCTGCAGCCTTTTGTAAGGACTCTATACTCGAAGCCGTGGATGCAGGTATCGAATTAATTGTCTGTATTACCGAGGGCATTCCAACACTGGATATGCTGCAGGCGAAAATTGCGGTGGATAATGCGGGCGTGCGCCTAATCGGTCCTAACTGTCCGGGTATCATTACGCCGGATCAATGCAAGATTGGCATTATGCCCGGCTCTATTCATTTAGCGGGTAAGGTCGGCGTGGTCTCCCGCTCCGGCACCCTGACCTACGAGGCGGTAAAGCAGACCACAGATCTTGGTTTTGGCCAGAGTACCTGTATTGGTATTGGCGGCGACCCCATCTCGGGCACCAACTTTATCGATTGCCTGCGCCTGTTCGAGGAAGATCCGGAAACCGAGGCAATCCTGATGGTGGGTGAAATCGGTGGTACCGCAGAAGAAGAGGCGGCTGAATATATCCAGACCAATGTGAGTAAACCGGTGGCGGCATTTATTGCCGGCGGTACAGCGCCGAAAGGCAAGCGCATGGGTCATGCGGGTGCGATTATTTCAGGTGGTAAGGGCACAGCGGAAGAGAAATTTATAGCACTGGAGCGTGCGGGTGTGGCCACGGTACGTTCACCGGCTGACCTGGGTAAGGGGATAGCGCAGGCCACTGGCTGGAAGTAATCTGCCTGCCTAAACGAGCAGCTCTTTAAAATTGATATAGCGCGTATCATCACAGGCAAAACTTAAACCGACCAGGCCATTCATGATGTGTAGTGAGGCATTTCGCAGCTCACTACCTTCCGGTCTTTCGCGTAAAAATTTCAGAGCTTTTAGAACCGGTAGGACCTGTGTCTTATTTATAGTGCTGTAGAGATTCGACTCTAGCGTCGAAAAAAGCAGCTGGAAATTATCGTCGAATACCGCCTCTGCCTGGTACACCTGGTAGTTATACGGGTTGTCGAAGGTCCAGCAGGTTAGCTGGCTGGCGGCAAAATGAATCTGTAAATGAAAAACGCCCTTGTTAAGGATCAGCTGGTGGGCAATATCGATGAGCCGATCCAGCTGCTCGTCAAAATGCAGGGCATTTTCTCTTGCTGCGCTAAAGGCGTAATGCGATTTCTTAGGCGATGTTTCCAGGTAGGCTTCTGTTTGCATGTCAATGCTCCTGTAAAGGGTGTAGCTGCATATTGTCCGGGAAAAATATTGCAGGAAAGTGACAGTTATATAGCGATTTAATTACACTGTAGTAGTATGCGCATACAAATACCCTGCGGTTTGTTTGTAGAAATTTTTTAGTTAAATAGATATCCGATTTTTAACTCTTGTGCTTGGTGTTTTTTTTCGATTATTTGAGTCGTAATCCCCGTCTTTATTTGAAATTGTCGTGATATTTATCAAGTTAAGTATTTGCATTTCAACAATATTGCCTATTGATATGCTGTGGCATTTTAAAGAATTTTGATAAAATGTAACTATTGCTGAGAAACAGTTAATAATAAGTTCAGTAATATTATTAGTTAAAAATGAAATGGTATTTCTATAGATGATGTTCTGAAGGCTGGTTAAAATCTAGTAACAGGAGTCATAATAAACGACAAAAGGAGATTTAAATGAAATCAACACTAAAAATATTTTTAAAAACTCTGGCTGCAACTGCCGCAATTTTTGTGACCACTCAGGCGCAGGCGATTACCCTGACGTTTGAAGATGGTGTGGCGGGCTCTAGCGCTGAAACTTTCTATTCATCCCTTGGTGTAACTTTTTCTGGCGGTGGTCTGCTGGCTGATGGCGCTGATGGGGGAATGGCTGGTCAGCCTATATTTGGTGGTGGCCGGATAGGCACATTTAATAAGGATTCCAGTGGTGCATATTCTGATTCATTCTTTGATATCTGGATACATTTTGGTCATGATGTATATGATGTCTCAGGTGATTATTTCGGAAACCTGGGCTATGGTGGTGCAGTTACAGCTTATGATGCATCAGGAAATGTTCTGGATTCAATGAGTTTTTCTGCACTCACAGGAAGTACAACAGATGTGGGTATGCTGGCCAGTTTTGGTTTTTCAAGCACTAGCGCAATTGCGGAAATTCACATGATTTCAGATGGTGCAACAGCAGCAACCATGCTGGATAACCTGAGCTTTGCGCCTGTGCCCGTACCCGCAGCAGTCTGGCTGTTCGGTTCAGGCTTAATTGGCCTGGTTGGGTTTGCTCGCCAAAAATCCTGATTTAATATAACGCCATATCTTTTAAATGCTCGTAACATCTGTTGCGGGCATTTTTTTATTGCGCATAAATTCTTGATAACAGGTTTGGGATGTGGTTTTTGATCTTAGATAGTATTGTTTGCGGGTTGTAATTTATATCAATGCGTCAGTTAAAAAACTTAACCTGGCAGCGATCAAATTTGAGTTAATAAATAATTTGGTGACTGATGCAGAAAATAGCTATCTACAACCGGGTGAGGTGGAAGAGGGTGCAGTGCACGTCAAAGCGAATGTCGATTGCATGCTTATTCGCTATTATTGTTCTTTGACTTCACTTAGCATGGCAATGCACTTATCTATTTTGATTCGCGTGTATTCGCGTTCATTTGCGTTTTCTTTCTATTTTTTAAATCAACCAATGACTGTTCATGGCCGGAAGCTGGCCTGAATAGTTGCACCAGGGTTTCGTGCGTAGGTGGAAGCCGTGTTATGCGGGGCCGATATTAATGCCGAGTGACAGGCGCATCTCGTCATTCAGGTTGGCCGATACATCATGCAGCATATCCGGTGGAAAAAATACAAACATGCCAGCTTCCGGTTTAACACTTATCGAAAAGTTTTTTTCGAACAGGGTGATTTGTCCGGACTGGTCCGGGATCTGCACATAGTAGACCGCAGATAAGAGTTCGTCGTCATCATCATGGCGGTGGGCGGTAGTGACCTCACCCTTGCCCATGGCATTAAACCAGAGGCCAGCCTTGAGTCCGGTCGCCGGCATAGACAGAATCTCGGCCGCGTGCTTTATTGCCGTATTGAGTACCGTATCAATTTCAGGGATGCTGTTGCTGTCGATATAAATATTTTCATAGCGGCCCCCAAAAAAATGGGTGCGTTTGATCGACGGGTCATCGATATGGCGCATGAAGCCATCCACCAGAGCCCGGTTCAGTTTCTCGGCATCATCCGCAAAGGCGTAATGGAGTGTCGGTAGTTTGTTCAGCTTCATTCGATTGACCCTGACAGGAATAAAATAAACCACTAAAAATCATCTATGGGGTCGGCTATTTTATGAATCTATGTCATAGATGTATTGACGACTGTCAAATTATGCCAAAATCCGTGTAAAATTGCCGTTTTCAAGATGTTTGCCATGAACCCAGATAAACCACAGGATACACTTTACTCGCAGCCACTGGAGGCGATCACCGATTTTGTTTTCGATGAGTCGGTGGTACGCGTATTCCGGGATATGATTGGCCGTTCGGTGCCCGGCTACAGTACCCTGCTCTCCATGATCCCGGTGATTATGCGCAAGCACGGCCAGCACGACAGCCGGGCCTATGACCTGGGGTGTTCGCTGGGGGCTTCAACCCTGGCCATGCGCCATGGCATCAGTCACGCGAAGATGGATATTGTCGCGGTGGATAATTCAGTGGCGATGATAGAGACCTGTGCGAAAAATATAGCGCAGGATAGCAGCCCGGTCCCGGTCTCGTTACATTGTGAGGATATTCGCCAGACACATATCAGCAATGCCTCGGTGGTGGTGATGAATTTTACCCTGCAATTTGTCGCCAGGGAGGATCGGTTGTCATTGGTCAAAAAAATATATGATGGCCTGAATCCATCCGGCGTATTTTTATTATCAGAAAAAATCAGCCTGGCACCCGATCAGCAAGAATGGATGACTGAGCTGCACCATGAATTTAAAAAGGCCAATGGTTATAGTGAGCTCGAAATTAGCCAGAAGCGTAGTGCGCTGGAAAATGTACTGGTTCCCGAATCCATAATCGAACATGAACAGCGTTTGCGGGAAGCCGGTTTTTCCAGGGTGATGCCCTGGTTCCAGTGCTTCAATTTCGTTTCGCTGCTGGCAATCAAATAATGTCATACCAGGATTTAATTAAGCATATGCAGCAGTGTGAGCTGCAGCAATGGGCGGAGCTGATACCGCAACAACTGGCCAGTGGCCTCGATACGAACCGCTTTGGTGATTTGTCACGCTGGCAGGCCGCACTTGAAGATCTACCCATAATCACAGCCGATGTCATTGATTTTAATTCGCCGGCGATCACGGTTAGCCGGCTGACACCCCTGCCCGAGGAGCAGCGCCAGCAACTGGATGATGTATTGCGCCGGTTTATGCCATGGCGCAAGGGGCCCTTTGATATCCATGGGGTGAGCATCGATACCGAGTGGCGCTCCGATTTAAAGTGGGCGCGTTTAATCCCGCACATACAGCCATTAAAAGACAGGGTCGTACTGGATGTGGGTTGTGGTAGTGGCTATCACGGCTGGCGCATGCTGGGGGAATCGGCAAGCCTGGTTATTGGTATCGATCCATCGCCACTGTTTGTTATGCAGTACCAGGTGATAAAACATTTTACCGGTGAACAGCCGTTTTATGTGCTGCCCGTCGGTATAGATGATGTGCCGGAAAAGCTGCGTGCCTTCGATACAGTCTTTTCCATGGGGGTTTTATATCATCGTCGTTCACCGATTGATCATTTAATGCAACTGCGCGACTGCCTGAAACCCGGTGGTGAGCTGGTGCTCGATACGCTGGTTATCGAAGGTGATGTCAACCAGGTTTTGTTGCCGCGACAACGTTATGCAAAAATGCGCAACGTCTGGTTTATTCCCAGTTGTGATGCTATCTGTTTGTGGCTGGAACGTTGCGGCTTTAAAGATATAAAACTGATCGACGTGAGTGTAACCAGTATAGAGGAGCAGCGATCGACGGACTGGATGCGGTATGAATCGCTGTCAGATTTTCTCGATCCTGAAGATAGCAGCCTGACGATCGAATCCTATCCTGCGCCGATGCGAGCCGTATTTACAGCGACTGCGCCCTGATTATTTATCTGTAATTTAAGTCACATATTAAAATGGGGTTTTAGTGCTTAATACTCTGCGCGATAAAATCAAAACAATCAATCTGTCGAGTGTGCTGTTGCAGCTTTTGTTGTTGCTGGGATTTGTTGTCGTGCTGGGTTACTGGACGTCACGGGATATGGTGAGAGGTCCTGCACCCCTGATTATCGACCAGCAACTGAGTGGTGAACCCTATGACCTGGCAGGGTTTCGAGGTGAGCCAGTATTCATTTATTTCTGGGCGCCCTGGTGTCCCATCTGTAAGTTGCAGGATAGCAGCATCGATGCAATCGCAAAAGATTATCACGTAATTACGATTGCTTCATGGGTCGATACTAAGGCCGAAGTAGTGGCAAATATGCAGCAAAGAAATTTGAGCTTCCCCGTTATCGTGGATGAGCAGGGTGAGTGGGCAAAGCTGTATGGGGTAAAGGCCGTGCCTGCCAGTTTTTTCATGGGTAAAAATGGAGAGATCAGTTTTGTTGAAAGTGGCTATACTAGCGAAATAGGCATGCGTTTCCGGCTCTGGTGGCTGGAAAACTGGAGTAAAACTCCGCATAATAAGTAACGCCAGCGCAGCAGGATAAAAATAAAAATGGAAAAACACATAATAACGCCCGATGATGTTTCCACACTTCCCGCACTCTTCAGGGAACGTCTCCGCCGCAGTCCCGATAAAATAGCCTATCGCCAGTATGATATAGCCAGTCAGCAATGGACCCTCTCCACCTGGCATGAAATGGCTAATGAGATAAGTCGCTGGCAGGCCGCGTTTGAGAAAGATGGCCTGCAACCCGGTGACAAGGTCGCGGTGATGTTGAAAAACAGCCGTGAGTGGGTGGTGTTTGACCAGGCCGCGCTGGGCATGGGCCTGGTCACCGTGCCCCTGTATGTAGATGATCGTCCCGACAATGTGGCCTACATTATCAACCACGCCGAAGTAAAATTGTTATTCGTACAGGATAAGCCGCAGTGGAAGCGCCTGCTTAAATCGAAAGTCGACCTGGGCCTGCTGAAGCGCATTATTAGTATAAATCGTATTTCCGAGGATGATGAGCCAGATGATGCGCGACTGGAGTCTTTATCCGACTGGTTATTTGGTATGCAGGGGGATCTGCAGAGCCGGGAATCCGATCCTGATTCACTGGCGACCATAGTCTATACCTCGGGTACAACAGGGCGCTCCAAGGGTGTCATGCTCTCCCACAAAAACCTGCTGATGAATGTCTATGGTGCCTGCCAGTGCCATGAGTGGAAGGAGGATGAGGTCTTCCTGTCCTTTTTACCCCTGTCCCATATGTTTGAACGCACCGCTGGCTACTACATGCCGATGGCGCTGGGTTCAGAGGTTGCCTATGCGCGCTCAATATCACAACTGGGCGAGGACCTGGTAAATATCAAGCCAACTGTACTGGTATCCGTGCCACGTATTTATGAGCGGGTCTATGCCAAGATCCAGGATGGCCTCAAATCAAAATCACCCATTGCACGGGCCCTGTTCAGGCTGGCGGTAGAGACCGGCTGGTCAAAGTTCCTCTATGAGCAGGGCAGTGCCGGCTGGAAACCGCAGATACTCCTGTGGCCCTTGCTGGAAAAGCTGGTGGCGGTAAAGGTGCTGGAAAAACTCGGTGGTGAGATGCGTATTGCTATCTGTGGTGGTGCCGCACTGTCCGAGGATGTCGCAAAATTATTTATTGGCCTGGGCCTGACCCTGGTACAGGGCTATGGCCTGACCGAATCCGGCCCAATTATTGCGGTGAATCGCGAGAAGGATAATATCCCGTCCAGTATTGGTCCGGCGATGCCCGGTGTCGAGGTGCGCATTGGTGAAAATGATGAACTGCAGAGTCGCAGCGAATCAACCATGCTGGGTTACTGGAAAAATGAACAGGCCACAAAAGACACATTTACCGAGGATGGCTGGCTGCGTACCGGCGACAAGGCGCGCATCGATGAGCGCAATCACATTTATATTACTGGCCGACTAAAAGACATCATCGTGCTGGCGAATGGTGAAAAGGTACCGCCCAACGATATGGAGCTGGCGATCGCGCTGGATCCGTTATTTGAGCAGGTGATGGTTATAGGTGAAGCAAAACCCTATTTATCGGCACTGCTGGTACTGGATCCCGATGCCTGGTCGGATCTTGCCGTGTCCCTGAGTATCCACCCGGAATCACCGGATGCCTTCCAGCAGTCGAATGTACGAAAAGCGATCCTGGAGCGTGTCTCGGCACGGCTTAAACACTTTCCCGGTTATGCACAGATTCGCCGGGTAACGGTCACCCTTGAGCCCTGGACCGTGGATGATGGACTGTTAACACCGACGCTGAAAATCAAGCGCCCCAAGGTCATGGAAAAATTTACCGATGAAATCTGTGCCATGTATGAAGGCCACTGCCTGTGACAGAAACGGGCCTGCCCGTAGGTCGCATACCGGTGATTCGATTACCGGCAACACCGGCCGATGCCAATAAGGGCGGTAGTATTTTTGGCGGCTGGATAATGTCACAGGTTGATATAGCCGGTAGCATACCGGCTGAGGTGGTGGCCAAGGGGTCGATAGTGACACGTGCAGTAGACTCCTTTGAATTTAAAAGCCCGGTATTTGCCGGTGACCTGGTCAGTTGTTATGCAGAAATTACCCATATCGGTCGTACCTCGGTAAAAGTAATGGTCGATGTCTATGCGCAGCGAAGGCGAGGTGACCAGATAGAGACCATCATGGTCACCGAGGCAAGCCTGGTTTATGTTGCGATTGACCAGCAGGGCAGGCCCAGGGCAATACCAAAGGATTGAAAATAATTGGTGCAAGGGTATGATGAGGCCGAGGGGAAATAATCATAAAAGGGTCATAATAATGAAAACAAACGTAAAAAAACTATCAGCAGTTGTTTCATCGGTTATCTTATCTGGATTGGTTTCAAGTGCCGCGCAGGCCTCCGGTTTTGCGCTGATAGAAAATAGCGCCAGTGGTATGGGCAATGCCTTTGCCGGTGCCGCCGCGATTGCCGAAGATGCCTCCACTATCTATTTTAACCCGGCCGGTATGACACGCCTGCAGGGCAGGCAGATGTCAGCGGCGATACACCTGATCTCCCCGAGCTCCGATTTTAGTAATGATGGTTCTACGTCGTTAACAACTGCGCCCCTGTCAGGGCCTGATGCCGATGGTGGTCAGTCAGCCATGGTGGCAAATTTTTATTACGTGGATCAGCTCAACAGCGACTGGACCTTTGGCCTGGGTATTAACGCCCCCTTTGGCCTGGGTACGGATTATGGCGAGGACTGGGTGGGGCGTTACCATGCCACCAAATCCGATATGCTGACCATCAACATCAACCCGGCGCTGGCGATCAGGGCGAACAAGAATTTATCTATCGGTATTGGTTTTAATCTTCAGTACATCGAAGCGACGCTGGAGAATCACCTGGACTCAGCGGCCATTTGTCAGGGTGGCATAGCGCCACTTATTGATTTCGCAACATCCACGCCAGGCGCAGGTGTCGCCGCCTGTAATGGCGCGGGACTGAGTGGTGCCGGTATTGGCGATGCGACACTGGATAGCACACAGTCCCTGAAGGGTGATGACTGGAGCTGGGGTGTGAACTTCGGTATGTTGTATGACTTCGATGACAAAACCCGCATGGGTGTCTCCTATCGCTCGGGCGTAAACCATGAACTGGCCGGTGACGTTGATTTTACGGTCAATGCCAACCTGCAGGCAGTCATTGACGGACTGGGTTCCTATAGTGGTTTGTTTAGCGACTCAGCCGTAAGCGCCCATGTCGAGTTGCCCGATACCTTGTCTATCAGCCTGGTGCATGAAATGGATCCAAAGCTAACCCTGCTCGGTGACCTGACCTGGACCGGCTGGGAAAAATTTAATGAGCTAAGGATCAAGTTTGCCAATCCGGTACAGTCAGATTCCATTATCCCTGAAGACTGGAATAACAGCTGGCGCCTGGCAGTGGGTGCAAATTATAAGGCCGATGCGCAATGGACCTACCGTGCTGGCCTGGCACTGGACCAGACACCCATTGCTTCAGCCGAAGAACGTACCCCGCGTATTCCCGGTAATGACCGTAAATGGTTGAGCCTGGGCGTGGGTTACCAGATGTCTTCGGAGATGAGTATCGATGTCGGTTATTCACACCTGTTTGTGAGCAACACCAATATTGATAACGAAGATCCCTCTTTTGGACATACCCTGACCGGCAGTTACGATCTTGCGGTTGATGTGCTGAGTGCGCAGGTTAATATGAAGTTCTAAAACAGGCTATTTACCCATAAAAAAAGGAGAGCCATGCTCTCCTTTTTTTATGGGTGTGATTTTTAATTTTTAAAAGAAAACGCGAATAAATGCGAATGCACACAACTGTGATTTTAGTGTTGTCCTAAGCGAAGCGCATATCACTTTAATGTTTTTTATTCGCGGTTTCCTGTTTTCTCATGCAGGTCGCTATTGGCTTAGCTACGAAGTTGCCAGGTGGGTTTGTCGTCCGCTGTAACCAGGCCGTGTTGTAGTAGCCACTCGCGTGCATCTTCGGCATCTTCTTCAAACCACTTTTGTGCAGAACCCAGGCGAAAGCTGTAGCCCCACTCATCCATGTCACTGAAACTGCGCGCCCGCCCAAATTCGGCAATATAATCGGCCAGTATTGTCTGCAAATAACAGACACCATTTTCCTCATCGTAGCCGCCCCCCGCATCTGTATGTAGCTGTTCACGCCGTGTACTATCCATACAGATATAATGACAGGATTCATGCAGGGCAGAATGCACCGGTGTGTCTTTGCGGACATACAGTTGCTGGCCGATAATGCCGGCCTCGGAATCACCAAACCAGCTACCGGGGATGTCTTCGCCATCCGCTACGGTATGGATGCTTAGACAATACTTTTCCAGAAGTTGCTGGAGTGACTCTATAGGTATGTCGCCACAGTTGAGGATGCTCATAATAAGATAGTTTAACAATCACACGGGCAATCCCTTGCCCGCAATAATTATTTAACTATGCCCGCCTGGGTCAGTTTCTCGACCAGCCGGTTTAATGCAATCGCACGGTGGCTGATTTTATTTTTTGCCTCGAGGCTGAGTTCTGCCGCCGCACAGTTTTGTTCCGGTATCCAGAAGATGGGGTCGTAGCCAAAACCACCTTCACCCCTGGGTGCCGTTAAAATACGTCCCTCAAAGCTGCCCTGGGCAATGATCGGTGTCGGGTCATCCGCATCACGCATAAAGACCATCACGCACTGGTAACGGGCGCTACGTTTTGCCTCTTCCACGCCTTCGAGTTCCTTCAGCATTTTTTCGTTATTGCGCTGGTCATTGGCGCCTTCGCCCGAGTAGCGAGCAGAATAAATCCCCGGTGCATGATTTAAGGCATCGACTTCAATACCCGAGTCATCGGCAATCGCTGGCAGGCCCGTTAGCTTTGCCGCATGGCGTGCCTTTTTAAGGGCGTTTTCGACAAAGGTCAGGCCGTCTTCAACCGCCTCCGGGATATCGTAGGCTGTCTGTGGTACGACCTCTATACCATGGTTGGCAAGCAGGTCGTTAATCTCGCGGACCTTGCCCGCATTGCCACTGGCTAAAACAATTTTACTCATGCGCCCAATGCCTCGCTCTGTGCTGTAAATAATTCGTTAATGCCTTTCTTCGCCAGTGCAAGCATGGCATTGAGTTCATCCGTGTTAAAGGCGTGACCCTCGGCAGTACCCTGGACCTCGATGAAGGCCTCGGCATCATTCATCACCACATTCATGTCGGTCTCGGCATTCGAGTCTTCCGCATAATCCAGGTCCAGTACCGGTGTGCCCTGGTAGATACCGACGGAGATAGAGGCGACCTTGCCATGCAGGGGATTCTTTTTGATCATCTTTTTATCCAGCATATACTGGATCGCTTCACCCAGTGCCACATAGGCACCGGTAATCGATGCGGTGCGGGTGCCGCCATCGGCCTGTAGTACATCACAGTCGAGGTAGATCGTATGCTCGCCCAGGGCCTCAAAATCAACCGCTGCACGTAATGAGCGGCCAATCAAACGTTGGATCTCCATAGTGCGCCCACCCTGTTTGCCATGGGCGGCCTCGCGGCGTGTACGTGAGCCCGTGGCACGGGGCAGCATGCCGTATTCAGCGGTTACCCAGCCCTTGCCCTTGCCGCGCATCCAGCCGGGTACGCTGGTTTCGACACTGGCGGTACAGAGCACGCGGGTATTGCCAAATTCTATTAGTACGGAGCCTTCTGCATGCATAGTGTAATTGCGGGTAATCGTTACTTTACGCATCTCATCGACGGCACGGCCACTGGGTCTCATAGTCATTCCTCAAATCAATTCTGGCGTGAATTATACCCGTGTTATGGCGACCTGTCAGACATGCTAGAATGCAGGCAAACATAAGATCAGGATATAACACCATGACCTATAGCATGACCGCCTTTGCGCGCCAGTCCGAAGAACAGCCATGGGGCTCCCTGGTATGGGAAGTTCGCTCAGTCAATCATCGCTATCTCGATCTCACGGTGCGTATTCCCGAAGAACTACGTAGTATCGAAATGGCAGTAAGGGAGGCGGTGGCCGCAAGATTGTCCCGCGGCAAGGTGGAATGTAACCTGCGTTTCCAGCCCTCGCGTGCACATACTACCGAGTTGCAGGTGAATGATGGCTATGTCAAAGCGGTGCTTGATGCCTGCCAGTTGATTAATAAAAAACTGCACCAACCCAGTGAAATGAATCTTATGGATATACTCAGCTGGCCCGGTGTTGTCGAAGAACCCACCGTGGACCTGGCGCCGGTTAAACAAAGTGCTGTCGATTTATTACATAAGACCCTGGATGACCTGGTCGAATCTCGCCAGCGTGAAGGCGATCGTTTACAGGAAATGGTATTGCTGCGCCGTAATACCATGCTGGAACTGGTGCAGGCCGAACGTGTTCGACGCCCCGAGCTCCTCAGGCTTCAACGAGAAAAATTACTCGGTCGTGTTAAGGAACTACAGGCCAATCCGGATATGGATCGCTTCGAACAGGAGCTGTTGTACCTGACGCAGAAGATGGATGTCGATGAAGAACTGGATCGACTGGAGAGTCACTTCAAGGAACTGGAT
>JAOUMO010000188.1 GCA_029881425.1 Gammaproteobacteria bacterium | reverse complement strand
AAAAAGGTCAGGGCCCGCGACCTGATCAAGCTCATGGAGGCTGAGGGCTTCAAAAACAAACGTGAAGAAGAACATGCACGTGAGTTGATACGCTTTCTCGATGGCGCCTTCCACCACTACCGTGGCACCGGCTATACACGCCTGGTGCGCCTGCAAAATGACGTTGTCTCGACTGGCCTTGAGACACCCCAGAGCGTTAAGGAAAAGGTGACCGACAAGGCACAAACCCTGTCGGACCTTATACTTGAGACACGCAGGGCGCTACTCAACAAGGTAGGTCTCGATGAAGGCGTACGCCGCTCGGCCGGGCTTGATGCGTCACCCAACCTGACTGCAGGTGAGATTTCTGGCCACTACTTCAATTATCCAGCCGACTATGCCCTGCTCGGCCATGTCCCCCTGACTATTGCCGCGGACATGAAAACGGGAGTTGATTACTCGACACCATCCAATAAGCGCGCCAAACCTTTTTATCAGCTTGATCACAATCCGTTACGCCTACGTAACTTTAATATTGATGACTGGGTTTCGGTTCCCCTACGCGTGGGCACATCATTAATCGTTACGTTCATCCACAAATCACGTGGCTGTATCGAAATGGAACCCGGCCTGCTCAACCTGTTTCCCTTTGCCAAAGTGGATGACGTCATTAACGGACGCAAACCCGATGGCATTTTCTTCTTTGGTGACCCCAATGCAACGCAGAAGGACCTCGGCTACTTCTATGATAAGAAGGCAAAACTCCTTATCGGCCTGGTACCCAATATTGATGAGCTCAAATATTTCGGCTACTGCAAAAAACCGGTACTGACCTTACATAATGTCCTCGCCATCCTCGATGGTGACCTGCCACTACACTGTGGTTGTACACGCTATATTGTTCGCTTCAATAAGGATGAACAGCCCTATATTGCCGAGATGCTGATAAAGGCCGACGATATGGGTAAGATCACACTGAAAAAAGATGAGCACGATAAAATCACCCGGCCCATTTTCTGTGGCACAGAAACAGGGGCCTTTGCCTGCCTGGACGGTTTCAGCGAAGAAGCCAAGCTGCAGATGGCAGGACGTGAAGTGGGTTATAACAAGGATACGGGCTCCAATGCACGACAAATTGTACCTGTAACCGATGTCGGCGAACTGTTCCGTGAAGATCCGCTGGACCTGTTACTCTATATGAACAACTTCAGCATTATCGAATCGGGTAAAGCGACCGTCCAGGCCGACATGCATATCGAAGAGGCGCTGGAACACTTCCGCCTTGGTGAGCGTGTCGCTGCCGGCTCGACCCAGACACACCGTGGTTCAAAGGAGAGCAGTTACTGGGCGAACCCCTTCCCGCTACTGGTCGACAATAATGGTGATGTCCTGCACCCCGAACTCTACGAAAAATTTTCCGAGAACGAAAAAGGTTTTATCGGTGATATGAACATCCTGATTAACCGGGGCGAACTTAAAGTGGGTGTCGCCTATAGCCAGTTAATGGCCGGTGCCTATGAGGGCAACTCAGACGATGACATCACGCGCTGCGGTTATAGCAATCGAGAAAATATAGAACAGGAAGGTCCTGTACGACTAGCTGAAGACCTGATCAAGCTCATCAAGGACAAGGCCATAGATAAACGCAATAGTATGGCGAAAAAACCCAAGGAAGTCAGTGTCACTATCGCCCTGGTCGGTGATAGCCGCACAGGCAAGTCCGAGACTGCAGAAAAAATGGAAGGCATCCTGCGCCTGCACCTGATCTGATACTTCGCCACATGGTGGGAGCGCCCGGTCTAATTATTGATTATTCCAGCGCTATCCCACATACCTGGTTACGCCCCTGCTCTTTTGCCAGGTATAACTGTTCATCTGCTTTTTTTAATAAATTCACGGCTATAAATTTTTCATCAGGCACTACCGTAGAAACACCTGAACTCATAGTGACGTGCTTCAAAACAGGCGAATCTGCATGGGGAATTTTAAGTTTAAGAATGGCCTGTTGTATTTTCTTACCCAAAAATAATGCACCTTTCAGATCCGTCCCCGGCAATAAGCAAACAAATTCTTCACCACCATAACGCGCCACGAGATCTGCCGGACGATTTATTGCCTCGGCAATAGCTGCGGCGACCTGCTTAAGACAGTCATCACCTTCACCATGACCATAGTGATCATTAAATAATTTAAAGTGATCAACATCCAGCAGGATAACAGAAACCGGTATTTTTTCTCTTTTCGCCCTTAACCACTCCTTTGCAAAACACTCATCAAAATGGCGACGATTAGCCAGCCCGGTCATGCCATCACGTGATGCCAGTGATTCAAGCAGATCACGATACTGTTTTAACTGCACATGATTCTTCACTCTCATTTTAACAATGGTAGGGCTTATTGGCTTGGTAATATAATCAATGGCACCGACCACCAGTCCACGCTCTTCATCCTTTGCCTGATTTAATGCCGTTATGAAAATCACGGGAATATTAACGGTGGCATCTTCCGCCTTAAGACGAGCACAGGCTTCATAGCCATTCATTTCAGGCATTTCAGCATCCATTAGAATCAAATCCGGCAATTCGGTACTGGCCATCTCGACTCCCTTCTTGCCATTTTCGGCGAACAACAGATCATAGTCATCTTTCAGAATTTCATTTAGAATCTGCACATTAACCCTTGAGTCCTCAACAATTAAAATGCGCGCTTTTTCGTTAATCATGGCTATGCCTTCTATTTTCCTACACTTAGGACTTCCACCTTCGGCTTATCAAACGTGTCCATACGAACACAGTCATTAATCAATAACATTACCCTGCATCTGCGTTAAATCATTTTCCAGGTGATCGAGCAAGATTAGCATTTCCTTAGATATATCCACCAGCCGTGGAATCAGTTGTTTGGCCATAAGTAGTTTTTCCTGTTTATGAGCATCATCTACTGAAAACAATTTTTTAAGTAACGAGCTTTCCTGTGACCCAAAAATGAGATTGAATATCTCACTGTAGACCTGATGTAATTCAGCATGTGTTCTCTCAACATCCTGAAAAGACTTTAGTGTATTTAACAATTGGCCCGGCCCATAATACCATTGACCAAATTTACAGTCCGTGTGCATAACAGGGACCAGATCTTTATTCAACGCGACCCCGGCAACTATAGCCTTTGCTCGCGCCATCCACTGCATATGAGCCGTTCTGGCAATGCGTAACATTTCTATTGCTTCTGTCCTAACCATTACGTCTCCCGCTAAACCGGAATAAAATTAGGGTTAAATATATGGATTATCATTTAAAGACTAGGTGACAAAACACTATTTTGCAAAGCGCGTTCACCCTATAGAAACGTCTTCCTCATTAACACGATATTACAATTTTAATGTCATCTAATAGATTGCCATTTTACATGAAGTTTAGCTATATTAAGTATATATTCTGTAAACAATCCCCAGGGATAATAATGGTAACGGTTACTTTAGATAATAAACCCTATAATGGACACATTATGCTTGAGCCTAACCTGTCCATGAGCTGGAAAAACAATATCCATATTTTTATGATCATCAGCATACTCACGATCATAATAAGCACTTATTTTGTGTTACTCGGCGGATGGCTGGTGCTGCCTTTTTCGGGCCTTGAGCTTATACTCATCGCCACATCGTCCTACATGTTTTTCAAACACTATAATCGCTGTGAAGTTATACGCTTCACTGAGGATACGATTATTATAGAGCAGGGGAAATATACAGCCGAGGAATATTCGGAATTCCAGCGGCACTGGTCAAAAATCCACATTCAAAACAAGGGCCCCCATGATATCCCACGTGTCAGCATAAAATCTCATGGCATTGAAAAAGAATTCGGGACATTTCTCGGCTATGATGAAAAAATGGCGCTTATCCAGACGCTTGAAGAAATGACATCATCCTTTCAGTCTCAGCACTGGCGAAAATAATTTTCCAGATATTCATCAAAACTTAAATTATCACTAGCCTCAATGGCTTTTTGTTGCAGCAATGAATTTTCTACAATTGACGAAAACACAGCGAGCTGATCCCTACTCAAACTGACCGACTTGAAATAATCATAATGCTGCTGCGACATGCGTCGAGCAAAGTGATAAAAGCCTTCACCCTGCTCACGCATTTCCCTGAGCATAGTCGCAGAAGGCGTCAACTCCGGTTCTTTTATTTTCTCTACCTGGTCACGCAATGCCTGCATGTAGGGCGTGCCTTCG
>JAOUMO010000030.1 GCA_029881425.1 Gammaproteobacteria bacterium | reverse complement strand
ACGGGGCAGCACCAGTTAGACGGTCGCCAGGGTGAACAGGCCGATGCCACACAAAAACAGCATCAGGCCGAGTTGCGATACCACCGACAACATCAGGCTGCTTTTCACATCGGTTTGTACCAGGCCACTGAAAAAGCCGTAGAGCGCGGTGATTAGCCCGATCATGGCGAGTAGGGGCAGCAGCGCAGCATCCTGTATAAACAGGGGTTCGAGGCGAATCACCAGGTAGATGCCCGCGTGCGCCATGAGTGAACCGTAGAAAACCGCACTGGAGGGCGTTGGGCCCTCTAGCGCCTTACTGATCCATGAGGAAAAGGGGAACAGGGCCGATTTTGCCATGGCCGCCACCAGGAAACTGCCTGCAATAAGGCCGATATGCAGGCTGGACATGCCCAGGTTGGCCTTAAGGATATCGCTCCATTCGACACCGCCCAGCCAGATAAAGGACATCGCAATGGCGAGGATAAATGCAGCATCGCCAATACGGTTGGTAATGAAGGCCTGGTTGGCATTGGCGGTTGCATTAGGGCGCTCGTAGGCATAACCAATCAGCAGGAAGGAGCTGATGCCGGCCAGCTCCCAGCCGACGAAGGTGAGCACCGCATTACCCGCCAGCATGATCAGCAGCATCGCGGCATTGAACAGGCAGAGGATCATAAAGAAGCGCTGGTAGCCGGCTTCCCGGTGCATGTAATTCACCGAGAAGCGAATCGTGACCAGGTTGATCAGGGCCACCAGCGTGGTCATCACCAGTGCCAGGGCATCCAGTGTGAAACTGAGATAAACCGTGTAGTGGCCGCTGTGCAGCCAGGGGCCAAAGCGCACCTGGCCCGGTGTGCCATAGAGCAGGGCAAAGCCATCCTGTACCAGTATCAGCAGCAGCGAAATAGTGGCCGCGGTCACGGCGGTACGCGAGGTCTGGGCCTCACCCGCTTCCCCCTGGTTGAATTTGAAGATATAGCCCAGCGCAATCCAGCCGCAGGCGAGCAGGGGTACCAGTGGAATCAGCCAGATGGTGCTCAGGAAATTATGCATCCAGTGCGACCTCCGGCTGTTTGATCAATGCCGGTGAGAGGGGCAGGTGATGGCCGTCATACCAGTCGCTGGAGCTCGCCACCATAGGCAGCTCACCGGCCTCGCCCTGCCAGGGCACAAAGCCCTCGCCGGGGACGAAGACCGAGATGGTGGCTGAATCCGGGTCCTTGGCGCTGAGTAGCAGCCAGCCATTGCCGACCAGTTCCTGTAGTGCGGGCTGGCGCAGGTAGATTTTTGTCAGTACTTCGGTGCTGGCCTCGACCAGTACCTGCAGGCGCATCGCCTCGTGGATCTCGATCATCTGTCGTGGCAGTCCGGTGCGCAGGTCGCTATCGGTGCCATCCATGACCGCGAACAGGCCGGTCACATTATGCGTGACCTTGGAGCCACTGCCGTATTCATCATTGTTGATGGTCGAGAAATAGTATTCCAGGTTGATGCCGGCGCCCACCGGTCCCGCATTGAGCAGGATGTTTTCAATAATATGGCCCTCGTCATCATCCTGGGTCGGGTCATAGGAAATGAGGAATACACGGCGATCAAAAAAGGCACCCTGTGACAGAGAACGACGGCCGATAAAGGCGGCGGCATTGGTCGCATGACCCAGCTCCGGGCGCGCCTGGGAGAAGTCATGGGCGCGCCCTATGATGTGCCTGATGGCGGCCTTGAGTGATGGCCTGCGCGGTGCCGATGCCAGCCGGCGGCAGCGTTCATGGGCGGAGCGGGTGGCAGCATAGTCAAGTTCGGTTTTCAGGGCAGTAAATGCCGATTGCCGGTCGGCGGGGATGGCTTCGGTGTCATACCAGGTGATGCTTTCATCGCAGGTATTGTGTTCAGCGCCAAGAAACCAGGTATCGTCCGCGATGCTGATGCCCCTTGCCTTAAGCAGTGTACGAATCTCGGGGCGGTTGGCAATGCGGGCAAAAATACGTGCATTGGGTCCGCCGTGACGACCGCTGCAGGCACCACAGTCATAGGCAGCCAGGTGTGGGTTATTGCTACTGCTGGAGCCATGGCCCATCATCACCACAAAGGGTGCCAGGGGTTTATTGAGTCCCACGGTGCGCAGGAAATTTTCAACCCGGTCGGCCTGTTCCTTATCGGTAAAGCCGAGCTGGTTGTGCTGGATGCTCGGCGCGTGATCGCAGCTCTCGGCATTTACCGCAACATGGGTTTGTACCGTTTGATCAAAGCGCTGGGCCAGCCTGTTAACCAGCTGGCCAGTGGCGCGGTGACTGAAGGTTTTGCCGAGCAGACCGAGCAGCCCGAGAGGTGCGGAGAGGCAGACCAGCAGGGGGGTGAGGGTGCTGCGCCGGGTTTCCTGGTGGATCGTGTTTTTTAGCCAGAGGCGTAAGCGGCGGCGTCGGCTGTGACGGGCCAGCCTGTCCTGTTGATCCTCGTTGGCCAGTTCGCGCAGTTCATGTACCGGTGTCACTACTACCGGGCACAGCGGGGTGACGGTCTCGTCATCCAGACCACGCCAGTTGATGGCGACCCCAAAGAAGCCGGCGGCCCCCAGGGTCTCGATCATCGGGTTATATTCTTCCAGGTGGCGGCGTATCGCCTCCTCACGGTCGTCCATACAGAAGATGACCTGTGCCTGTGGTCGTTGTGCGGTGTGTTTCCAGCGACCCCGACTTTCATTTTTAAGTACCGCATTGAACAGTGCATCACGGTAATTGCGTTCATAGGCCTGCAGCCAGATAAAGCCTTTTGTCTCATTATCGAGGGTTTCCATGCACTGGAAAACCTGTTCGATTTGCGTCGCATTCAGTGCTGCGACCTGTGCCCCACAGAGGCCCAGGTGCTGGGCCAGTCGGAACAGTTGCCAGCCATGGTGCAGTACGGAATAGCCTTTGTTCCTGGCCGCCATCGGGCTTTGCTTCCAGGTGATGACCATGTCGGCGATATGCTTCCATGGCAGGTAATCCGCATTGCTGTGCCGGCTGCGCTGCATCTGTTGCTGTATCAGGCTGATCAGGTATTCAGGCAGGTGTGTATTGAATAATTGATAGCGGCAGTAGAACTCGGAACGGCGGCGTCGGAAATACCAGCGAAACATATCCAGGTTGGCCTCGAGCTGCCAGTGTTCACGGCACAGGCGTTGAGCAAACAGGCGTTCCAGTACCAGGCGCACCGCGAGGTAGTCGAGCATATCGACAGGATACCGGGCACCCTCATACCCCGGGTGTTGATGGCGCCAGAGAAACATGCCTGACCAGCCGGGCAGTTCCAGTGCGAGGCGTTCCAGGTAATGTGTCCAGTGGGTCTGGGCTATACCCAGTTGCCGTAATTCAAAAATGATGGTTTCCAGCGCATCGTCTGGCAGCGTCTCGATAGTGTCATTCCACTCTGGCATTTGTTCAAATACCCAGCTCAGGTCCTGGCCTGCACTGGCGCGCCAGCTCGCATAAAATCCCCGTTGGCGCTCGGTGTTATGCCAGGCGGCCATGCCCTGGTCGAGAAAGCTGGCCATGTGCTTTTGTAGCGTGGGGCGTATCTCGTCGAGGATATCTTCGCCGGTGAGCGTTTTCAGGAAGCCCCCCAGGGTGATCTCATGACCTACCTTGCGGAGCATCTGGCCGAGCGTATTTTTGGTCTCGCGGTGAACCTGCTTGTGCAGGAAAGAGGACTCGGTGGGGCTGATGTCCTCTTCCGGGAACTGTTTGAGTATGTCCTCTGCCCTTTCGGGATCAAGCTCGACCATGTCTTCCGGGTGCAGTGCAAAATGTTCGAGATTCAGGCTTTTAAGGCAGCTGCTCCAGAGTGAGCTAATGGCACTGCTCTCACTCATTTCGCCCTGTTGGGCGGCGGCCGACAGGAGTTTAGTGCGTGACGCATCTGTGACATCGGGCTGGAAACGGGAGAGTACATCCTGCTCTTCAATCTCCCAGTTGAGCTGGCAGCCGGTGACCGTCTTCAGGGGGTGTAACAGGGTGGTCAGATAAATATCCATCTGCCTGAGAGGTGGCTCGCTGGCGATGGTTTGGCGGGCATTTAATTTACTGTCATCGGCCAGCACCCGGCTAAGATCAGCGAGTGAAATTCGTCCCTGTTTGAAAAATTCACGGTACTGATCTTCTGCAAGGTAGCCGTAGGTGCCAGTGAGTTCATGTGCGGCTTTCAGTGCATCGGCAAAGTGCAGGTGTTGATAGCCATGCAGGGTATTGTGGTGGACAAAGTCCCTGATAGGCGCCTGGCCGGGCAGGACGTGTTCGAGATGTGTAATGATCTCGCGTAGCTGCTGGCGTATGTCTTTGTCTGTGCTGTTGGTTGTCGACTCGTTCACGGCGTATATCCTTACAGGCGTGTCGCAAACAGTGAACTGATTTCGTGCACGGAGGTGCTGATCAGGTCCAGTGCCGGGGTCGGGTAAAAACCGAGGATAAGGAACCCCAGGGTCAGTATGGAGGCCGCAATCATTTCAGTGGTACGTAAATCCTGTATCTGCTTCATCTCACAATGCACCGGGCCGGTGAATAGACGGCCAATGGTGCGGATGGCATAGGCTGCGCTAATCATAACACCCAGGCTGAGAATAATCATCGCCCAGCGCCAGTGCTCAAAGCCGCCAATAATGACGTGGAGTTCGGCGATAAAACCGGCGGTACCCGGCATGCCGACAACCGCAAAAAAGGCCAGTGTAGTGAAGAAGGCAAAGCGCGGGTTAACGCGAACCAGTGAGCAGTAGTGGTTAATATCGCGGGTATGGGTGCGCTCATAGAGCAGGCCGATGAGCAGGAAGGTCGCCCCGGCGACCAGGCCGTGGGCGACCATTTGCATCACTGCACCGGTCAGGCCGGCGACATTGAGTGCGGCTATGCCCAGCAACACGACGCCCATATGGCTGATGGATGAATAGGCAATCATGGCCTTCAGGTCAGACTGGCGCCAGGCCAGCAGGCCGCCATAAATCAGGCTGAACAGGGCCAGTGCCGCGAGCACGGGTTGCAGGGCAATGACCGCATCCGGCAGCATGCTGGCGCTGCGAATCAGGCCATAGGCCCCCATTTTTAACAGTACGCCAGAGAGCAGGATACTGACCGCGCTCGGCGCTTCTACATGAGCCAGTGGCAGCCAGCCATGGAGTGGAAAAATGGGCATCTTGACGCCGAAGCCGAGCAGGAAACCGAGAAATATAATGAGCTGGGTATCGGCAGATAAGGTGTGGCCGCTGGCGAGCATGTCGGCCATGGCGAAGGAATGGTGCGGTGTGGTATCAAACAGCACCAGTAAACTGAGCAGCATAAATACTGAGCCGCCCATGGTATAGAGTACAAAGTTAAGTGCGGCACCGTGCCTGTTTTTGCCGCCCCAGCGGTCGATAAGAAAAAACAACGGGATCAGCGTCAGTTCCCAGAATACATAAAACAGCGACCAGTCCCTTGCCATGAAAACCCCCAGCATGGCGGATTCGAGTAGCAGCAATAAAATGTAATAGGCCTTAACATTTGTTTTGATGCTGGCCGAGGCCATGGTGGCAATCAGGGTCAGTAATGCAGCGAGTAAAATCATCGATAGTGAAATGGCGTCGATAGCCAGTGCGTAGGATGTACCGAGTCGGGCATTCCATACCGTTTCTTCACTAAACTGGAAGAGTGCGCTGGAGGCATCGAAGGCATAGGCAATGAGGCAGGTCTTGAGTAGGGCAACACCCGATGTGACCAGGGCAAGACGGCGAACGGTGTTGACCTGTTGCGCAGGGACCAGGGCAATAAGAACGGCGCCAATAACAGGCAGTAGAAGTAATAGCGTTAAATCATGCATGCTGTTTCAAATCAGGTCTTCCAGCCGTCGTTATGCATTTGAATAAAGTGTGCAGTAGCCCATACAATGAAAAAATTTAGCATGAATAGGATTCAAAGTCATGGAATAAGCAGACTCGTGCAAACTGGCTAAGATCTATTGGGGAGTCGGGCCAGGCTGGAGCCTGCACTTATATTTTGCCTACGATGGCCTGTTAACGCTGCAAAGCGAGGGTTAACTGATGTAAAAGAAAACGCAAATGAACGCAAATAAAATGGGTGGTTTTGTTCCCGGCTCGACCCAGACCAAAGAATGACAAGAGACCTAAGCATTGATCTAATATTCGCTTTTGTTTGCGCTGTTTGCGTTTTCTTATGTATTTAAAGCTATAAAAAAAGCTTCTGTTATTACGGTCATTAAAACAGCTCGGCATTTATCCACAGGTGGGTAAAGATACTGGCGGCATAGCCCAGCGCAATGACCGGGGTCCATTTAAGGTGCCCGAAGAAAGTGTAACGCCCCTTGGCCTGGCCCATTAATGCGACACCTGCAGCCGATCCAATAGATAAGAGTGAACCGCCAACGCCGGCCGTTAATGTAACCAGGAGCCATTGCCCCATCGACATATCGGGCATCATCGTCAGTACCGCAAACATCACCGGGATATTGTCGACGATGGCCGATAAGATACCCACGACGACATTGGCGCTGGTCGCGCCCCATTCGATATACATAACCTGTGATACCAGGCTTAGATAGCCAATGAAGCCGAGGCCACCAACGCAGAGCACGACACCATAAAAGAATAGCAGGGTGTCCCACTCGGCACGGGCAATCCTGCTGAACACATCAAAAACAACGGGGGTACCCATCTGGCCTTCATGGTCCGGGTCATCCACCTTGCCATGATGATCTTTCCATGCGGTTTTTTTCAGGTAATAACCGAGAAACTGTAAATAGGATAAGCCGGTGAGCATGCCCAGCACCGGTGGCAGGTGTAAAAAGTTATGGAAGCTGACGGCTGTTACAATGGTCATGATGAAGAGAAAGATAATGCGCTTGGCACCACGTTTCATTTGAACATGGTCATCCAGGATGTGGGGGCGTTCATCGGGTACAGCAAACACCATGATGATGGCCGGCACCAGCCAGTTGACCAGCGAGGGCAGAAACAGTGCAAAGAAGGCCCAGAAATCAACTGTGCCCTGTGCCGTCTGTACACCCTTTTGCCATACCATCAGTGTCGTAATGTCACCAAATGGGCTAAAGGCACCACCGGCATTGGCGGCAACGACAATATTGATACAGGCGATCATGCAAAATTTTCTGTTCTCAATACCTACGGCCATAACCACGGCGCACATCAGCAGGGCAGTGGTCAGGTTGTCGGCAATGGGTGAAATGAGGAAAGACAGAATGCCCGTAATCCAGAAAAGCTGGCGAAAGCCAAAGCCCTTGATGACCAGCCATGAGCGCAGCTTTTCAAAAACATTGCGTTCATCCATGGCGTTAATGTAGGTCATGGCGGCCAGCAGGAACAGCATCAGTTCGGCATATTCCAGCAGGTTGTGCCGAACCGCCTGTTCGGCCTCGTGGGACATGCCGTTGTTGGCATAGACAACACCTATCATGCCCCAGATTATGCCGGCAGCGAGCATGACGGGTTTGGATTTGCGTAGATGGGTGAACTCTTCCATCATCACGAAGGCATAGGCGAGGATGAAAATAAACAGGCCGGCATAACCCACCATATGATTGGTGAGATCGAGTAACTGGGAATTGCTGGATGCCAGGGCCTGGGTAGGCAGTGACAGTATGAGCAGGGATGCAAGCCGGGTAATGTATTTCATAGTTTTTTTAATAGTTTTTTATTGAGCGATTAAATTATAGACGCTTTATTTTTTTTGGGTAACCGTGTTTCTGTAAATTAGTCGCGTATAAAATTTTGAGTCAGGCTGCAGAGACACTATATGACCGCGTAAGGCAAGTATGTTAGCATTGTCAAGTGTTCTCACCGGGTGTCTACCTGACAACATCATACACAATAACTGGTAAACTCATGGCAATTAAAGACAAGTCTAGTAACCTGCTGTACAAATTCTTCCCCTTTCTAGCATGGTTACCCTTACTCAAAGATCCAGCAATTCTACGCGCAGATCTCATCGCAGGTTTAACCGTAGCACTGGTGCTAATCCCGCAATCCATGGCGTATGCCAATCTAGCCGGCCTGCCCGCCTATTTTGGATTATATATTGCCTTCATGCCCGTCATGGTCGCAGCGCTCTGGGGTTCTTCCAAGCAGCTGGGCACAGGCCCGGTTGCCGTGGTCTCCATAATGACGGCCACCACCGTGGCTGGCCTGCTGGGAGGGACCGCAGTTGATAATGCCAGTCCTGAATTTCTCGCTCAGTATATCGGTATGGCGACGTTTCTTACCCTGCTGGTGGGCCTGTTCCAGTTTTCGTTAGGTATATTCCGCCTGGGTGTTATTGTAAATTTCCTCTCCCATCCGGTAATAGTCGGTTTTACCAATGCGGCGGCACTGGTTATTGGTCTGTCACAGTTGTCCAAAATTTTTGGTGTCGCCATGCCTGGCGCTCCCAGTGATCATTTTCTGGGTGTGCGTATCTGGGGTGTGCTTCAGCAGATGGCCGAAACTCATTGGCCAACATTTATCATGGGCATGGGCGCCTTTGGGGTGATGATGCTGATGAAAAAATATGTACCCAAGCTGCCCGGTGTCCTGGTAGCCGTTGCTGGCGCCACAATCATCAGCTGGTTGATTGGGTTTGAGGCTATGGGTGGCAAGGTGGTTGGACAGATCCCCGATGGTCTGCCAAGTATACAAATGCCGGGTATCGATATGAACCATATTGGTTACCTGGTGGTTAATGCGATCATTATTGCCCTGGTCGGGTTTATGGAGGCCATTTCCATAGCCAAGGCGATGGCGGCAAAAACCAAGGACAAGATTGACCCCAACCAGGAGCTGGTAGGTCAGGGTATGGGTAATATTGTCGGTAGTTTCACCCAGGCCTATCCCGCCAGTGGTTCCTTTTCACGTTCAGCGGTAAATTTGAATGCGGGTGCAAGAACGGGTTTCTCCTCGGTGGTAACAGCCATGCTGGTGGTGGTGACCTTGCTGTTTTTAACACCGTTGCTCTATCACTTACCTAAAGCCGTGCTGGCGGCAGTAATAATGATGGCCGTATTTGGCCTGATTAATTTTTCTGCGGTTAAGCATGCATGGAAAACCAGCAGGCATGATGGCATTGCCTCTGTTGCGACCTTTGTCTGTACCCTGGGTTTTGCACCACACCTGGAAAAAGGCATTTTAATTGGTGCTGGTCTGGCACTGGGCATGTACCTGTATCGCACCATGAAACCCCGTGTTGCTATGCTGGGTCGTTACCCTGACGGCACCCTGCGTGACCTTGCTGTGAATCCTGATCTGGCCAAGGATGAAGAGATTATTGTGTTGCGCTTTGATGGCTCACTGTATTTTGCGAATGTATCTTATTTTGAAGACACCATTCTTGAAGCGGTGAGTGATAATCAGGATACAAAATATATCCTGGTGGTCGGTGATGGCATCAACCAGCTCGATGCGTCGGGTGAAGAAGTGGTGCACCACATCATCGATCGGCTCAGGGATAATGGAATAACGCTAGTGTTCAGTGGACTAAAAAAACAGATTCTGGATGTTATGCGCAAGACCAATTTATTCGAAGCACTGGGCACAGAAAACTTTTTTGCCACAGAAGATATGGCGCTGATTGATATTTATAAGCGCCTGGGTAAAGAAGGTAAGGATGCGGTATTGCTGCCGATGCCGGCGTAGAGTGTTTTTAAAAAGAAAACGCAAATGAACGCGAATATACGCAAATAAATATTGATGTGATTAATTGTAATCCTGGGTCAGGATAATTTTCTATTTGATCTTTGTTTTTATTTGCGCTATTTGCGTTTTTTTAAAGACCGGGCAGTTTTATTTTCGCTCATAAAGTAAATCCCACACACCATGCCCCAGTCGATGTCCTCGGTGTTCAAACTTGGTCGTTGGCCGTTCTTCCGGTTTCACAACAAATGTATTGTCGCTCGACAGGTTGGTGAATTCATCAGAGGCATTCAGTACGTCTTTCATCTGCAGGGCATAGTTTTCCCAGTCGGTGGCGAGGTGAAAAATACCGCCCGATTTTAATTTTTGCGCAATAAGATGGACAAAGTCTGGCTGTACTATGCGTCGCTTGTGGTGTTTCTTCTTGTGCCAGGGGTCGGGGAAATAGAGCTGGACCCGGTCGAGGCTTTGATCCGCTATCTGGTGTTTTAAGACATCGATTGCGTCATGGTTGCTTAGTCGCAGGTTAGTGATGCCAGACGTGTGGACCAGGTGTAGCAGGCGGCCCACGCCGGGGCGATGAACCTCGATGCCGATATAGTTTTTATCGGCATGATTATTTGCCATTTGCCACAGGGATTCACCATTTCCAAAACCAATTTCAAGCACGGTTTCCGCGCTACGCCCAAATAGCGTTTCAAAATCAATAAGATTTTCCGAATAATCAATACCCAGGTCAGCCCAGTAGTTATCCAGTGCATATTGCTGGCTGGAGGTTAAACGGCCCTCACGTTTAACAAAACTGCGGATGGTTCTAATGTATTTTTCAGTCATCATAAAAAACTAGTAAGGTGAAGGGGGTGAACGCGTCCCTGCGTTGGCTGGAATGCCTTTAAAAAAATGTGCCATCGATGGGTGAGGATGCCGAGGCAAAACGTTTGCGTGGCATGCGGCCTGCGAGGAATGCCTCACGCCCGGCCTCTACGGCCTTTTTCATTGCCGATGCCATGAGCACGGGGTTTTGCGCAGCCGCTATGGCGGTATTCATGAGTATGCCGTCACAACCCAGTTCCATCGCGATGGCCGCATCGGAAGCGGTGCCGACACCGGCATCGACAAGGATGGGGACATTGGCGTTTTCAACAATGGTCAGGATGTTATAGGGGTTACGTATACCCAGCCCTGAGCCAATAGGTGCTGCCAGCGGCATCACGGCAACACAGCCCAGTTCTTCAAGGCGCTTGGCAATAATCGGGTCATCATTGGTATAGACCATGACCTTGAAGCCGTCTTTGACGAGGATTTCTGCTGCTTCGAGCGTGCCGATAATATCGGGAAACAGGGTTTTCTCATCACCCAGTACTTCCAGCTTAACCAGGTCGTGACCATCCAGTAATTCGCGTGCCATGCGACAGGTGCGCACCGCATCGGCGGCGGTATAGCAGCCGGCCGTATTCGGCAGTATGGTGTATTTATCCGGTGGTAGTACGTCCAGCAGGTTGGGCTCATCGGCATTCTGGCCAATATTGGTGCGTCGTATAGCCACCGTAACAATTTCAGCGCCACTGGCCTCGGTTGCTTCCTGTGTCTCCTGCAGGTCTTTGTATTTACCAGAGCCAGTCAGGAGTCGGGAGTTGTAGGTTTTGCCTGCAATGATCAAGGGGTCGTTATTCATAAGTATCTAGTCTGTATTAGTTAGCGTGTCATCAGTAAGGTGTGCGGGCAAACAGTATGCTTTGGGCTGGCTGCTTAGCCGCCACCGATAGCATGAACAATTTCAATACGATTGCCATTTTCGATTTTAAAATGGGCATGGTTGCTTTTGGGGATAATTTCGCCATCAATTTCAACAGCCAGGCGCTTACCCGCCAGTTGCATTTGTTCAAGTAGCTGGCCCAGCAGTATATCGTCCTGTAGTTCCTGCTCTTCGCCGTTGAGAGTGATCTTCATACCATCAGCCTGTTTTAAAAGCCGAAATTGTACACGATTTGGGCCGAAAGATGCGCATTACGCATATTGTTGTAGAATATGCCCTGCAATAACTGGCGAAAGCTCAGGTTTAGATCTAAAATCTTCATAATTAACCAGTATTTAGCCGATATTTGTAAAAATTTTGTTAGGAATTTGGGTTGGGCTTGAGATGAGCCGAAATTTCAGAGAGGGTGATATGCCAAGTTTTCGTGTGCCATTTATATTCGTTATGGGTTTGATTTTTATAGGGATTTCTTCCTCGTATGCCGGGGTAAATCCTTTCAAGAAAACCGTCAATTATGTATTTGAAGATGCCTATGTCTGGTATTTCAAGGACGGTGAGGTAATAAAAAGTGGCCGGGTCAGTGAGGGTGCTAATTCCCTGTTCTATCACCTGAATATAAATAAAGAGCGTCTCAGGTTGCGTTTTAGCCAGAATGACCCCAGTGGTGAGTTGCCGAACACGCGCATGCTGGAGAACCTGGTGATCGACGATGTACTGATTGACAGCCAGCGCATGGCGCGTTTCCAGTGGTGCCTGGATAACCAGGAGGAGCCGGGTCCCAAGCTGAAGCAATATGCAAGAACACCCAACAACACCTGTGTTAACACGGATGGTGATTTTATTATCCAGCTGAATGCGGAAACTAAGGAGCAGTTATCTACGGCGCAGTATGTGGAATTTGTAGTTGAGCCCTATGGGCGGCCCATACGCCTGGTGTATGGCATGAAAGGTTTTCTCGCGGCGGTCAAGGAGCTCGAGACACCAGAGCCTGTCGTGGTGGCAAAGCCGGTAGCCAAAGTCGTGACCAGGCCCGTGGTCCATGCCGTTAAAAAAGTAGAAAAAATATGCCAGGCAAAACCACCGGCTGCAATGAAGTCACAAATAAGCAACGTAAAATATCCCTGTAGTGATGCCAGCAAAAAAGCTGCGGCCATAAAACAGGTAGAGAATGAAGTTGAAAAGATCAGGCAAAAGCAGCTGGCTGAGGAACAGAAAAAACAGGAAATCAGGGCCGCAGTAAAAAAACCGGTAGCCGTGACCGAGCGAGAGCAGGAATGGGAAACGAAACAGCAGGAACTCTGGTTGGCGCGTTGTAAGAAGCACTGGCAGCGTGGTGCCAGTCCCTGTTACTGCGAAAAGTTCATGTCGCAGGCACCGGCGGGTGTAAAAAATACCTGCAATTAATTTTCATGCAGGATATTACAGATTGTATAACGGCGGATTTTCCCGCCGTTGTTTTTTATATGAATAATTTTTAAGAATATATCTATGACTGATTGTATTGTTGTCGGCGGTGGCCTGATCGGCATGCTGACTGCGAGGGAATTGCAGCAGGCGGGCCTCAAGGTGTGTCTGCTGGAGAAAGGCGTATTGGGTGGGGAGTCGACCTGGGCCGGTGGTGGTATATTGTCGCCCCTGTATCCTTGGCGCTACCCCGGAGCCGTCAATGCGCTGGCCAAATACAGTCAGCAGGTCTATCCGGCATTTGCCGAACAGCTGCTGGTTGAGACAGGTATTGATCCCGAGTATACGACCAGTGGATTGCTGGTACTGGATAAGACCGAAGACGCTGCGGCAACCGCCTGGGCCAGCGACTGGAAAATGCAGCTGTCATATATAGAGTCTACGGATCAGCTGCACCATACAGAGCATTCTTTGAGCTCGGAATTCACATCAGGTCTGCACTTTCCCGATATCGCCCAGATGAGAAACCCCCGTTTGATCAAGGCACTACGTGCCAGCCTCGACCTGCGTCATATCGAATACCATGAAAATACAGCCGTCACCGGGCTATTAACCCATGATGGCAAGGTCAGCGCGGTGGTAACTGCCGATGACACGTTTTATGCGGACAGGGTGGTTATTGCCGGTGGTGCATGGACAGCCAAAATTCTCACTGATTATAGGCAGCCACCCGAGATTGAGCCGGTAAAGGGCCAGATGATTCTCTATAAAGGTCATCCGGGTTTATTAAAGAATATTGTGCTGAATAAAGGCCGCTATCTTATACCGCGGCGCGATGGACGAATCCTTGCCGGCAGCACGCTCGAGCATACGGAATTTGAAAAACAGTTGAGTAATGAAGCAAAACAGGATTTGCATCAATCGGCTGTAGAGATTATCCCGCAACTGGCAGGGCTTGAAATTGAGCACCACTGGGCCGGCTTAAGGCCGGGGAGTCCGAACGGTGTGCCTTATATCTGTGAGCACCCGGAAATTTCTGGCCTGTTTATCAATAGTGGTCACTACCGGAATGGCGTTATCCTGGGCGCGGCGAGTTGTGTCCTGTTATCAGATTTGTTGCTGGGAAGAGAGCCTGTGGTAAACCCGTATCCCTACAATCTAGATGCTACACATTAGTTACTACCGTTAGTCAGTAAAAAAATACCGCCACTCTCGTGTAGAACAGGTGGGGCTGGTATTGCGCAGGTCTATGGGGATAATGTGCGATGGGATCTTAGGCGTAGGTAAAAAAAGATTTACCGCCGGTCAGGGATAAAAAGGGTTTCATCTTAGCTTGCATGACATTTTAAGTATAACGAGCTTTACTATGACTATGAAAAGAATATCCGGTTTTACATTGCTTGAATTAATGATGGTGTTGGTTATCGCGGCTATCCTGTTGGGTATTGGTGTGCCCAGTATGCAGGAGTTTATAAAAAATAACCGCCTGATCACGATCAATAATGAATTCGTATCATCACTACAGGTTGCACGAAGTGCTGCCATACAGCATTCGGGCGTGGCCTATGTCTGTGCCAGTAGTACGGTCAATAATGCGGTACCCGTTTGTAATAATAGCAATAACTGGGAATCGGGCTGGATGGCGTTTCTTGATACGGCTGGTGATGGCGTTTTCAATCCGGCAGATCCTGAAAATGATGTATTGCTAAAAGTATGGGATGGTGTGCCCTTTAGTAGCCAGGTCTCCGTGCGTACAAATAGTGCAAATATTAATGCTGTCCATTATGTGCGATTTAATTCACGTGGCTTACCGACAACAGCAACCGGTGTAGGCCTGCAGGGCATGTTCAAGATTTGTGACGACAGGGGGCTGATGCATCCTGATGGTATTACTGTGCTGGGTAAAGGCATTACCTTGAGTGCGTCAGGCAGCGTGCGTACGACACGTGATTCCGCACAAATCGTGAGTTGCTTATAGCTTTGGATTATTGATATGAAACAATCATTAAAGTTGAAAAATAACCAGCAGGGCTTCTCTTTTCTTGAGTCACTGCTGGCCCTGTTTGTTTTAACCATTGGCTTGCTTGGGGTTGCGGCAATGCATGGCCAGTCCATGCGTACGGGCTATGTCGCTGTACAGCGCATGAAGGTGGTTAATAAAGGCGAAGAAATTCTGGAGCGCATGCGGGCTAACCCACAAGGTCTTGAAGGTTATGCCGGTGCTGGAGCCAGTTATGGTTGCAGTAGTGGTAGCACCTGCCTGCCTACTGATATGGCAGCCGATGATTTATTTATCTGGCTGGCCGAGGTCAATGCTATGTTTCCAGGTACACCTGTAGTTGATATACGTGAGGAAAAGCTTGATCTTGCTGACGATCCTTCGCAGATGATCAGGGCGATTACGGTTTCTATAGACTGGTCGGTTAGAAATACTAATTATAACTATACGGTAAATACAGAGATTACTTGCACAGCAGATACATGTAAACCAGCCGTCCCCTAGACAGGTATTTGAGAGAAAACATGACCATATTTAATAAACAACAGAAAGGTTTTACACTGGTCGAGCTGATGGTCAGTATTGTCATTGGTTTGTTCCTGCTGGCCGGTGTATTAACGGTGTTTACGAATAGTCGACAAAGCCAGCGTGTGGTCGATGAAGACGTCAGGATGATGGATGATGCGCGATTTGCGTTAGAAACTATAGCCTATGATTTGCGACATGCTGGTGGCTATGGACATCATAATCACGAAGGAAAAGTCAATGTACATAATATATATGATCAAGGCCTTAACGGAGTAGGCGGTAAAGAAAGTGAATTCACGACAGTAACTGACCAGTGTGGTGGTGACGAATCAAACTGGGTAGTCGATGTAAACAAACCCGTTTTTGCT
>JAOUMO010000187.1 GCA_029881425.1 Gammaproteobacteria bacterium | reverse complement strand
CCAGTTATTGGCCTTACTTTTTGGGGATTTGAAATTAATAGCCCCGTAGTACTATGCGTCGCCATAGATATACAACCGAGAGAGTAGCGTAATGAGTCCAGACGATGTAAAGAAAATGATCGAAGACGGTGTAGCCGATTCTGAAGTCATGGTATCCGGCGAGGGCTGCAACCTGGAAGTCACCGTAATCAGTGACAGTTTCGAGGGTAAAACCATGCTGGCAGAACAGAAAATGGTCTATGCCACGGTCAACTCATTAATCACCAGCGGCGAACTGCATGCACTGGGTATCAAGGCCTATACGCGGGCTGAGTGGGCGGAACAGCAGTAAAAAGATCCCGTCCGCAAATGCACGCGAATAAACGCTAATAACAGTAAATACACAATATTTTTGTGATGCCTGATAATTATCGATTTATACAGGGTGATTTTTGAGAGGTTCTTATTCGTGTGTATTTGCGGCAAAAGCCGCAGTTAGCCATAACAATACACGAAAACTATTTCAGATCAGGCGTCAAATGCGGCTTGATCGCTTCATACAGCGCCGGGTATAGCTTCGGTGCGCCGGCAACGATATTACCGGTCTCCAGGTAATTGGCCTTGCCGCTGAAGTCAGTGACTATGCCACCGGCTTCACGAACCAGCAGGGCACCCGCGGCCATATCCCAGGGGCTAAGGCCTATTTCCCAGAAACCATCGAGACGGCCCGCAGCCACATAGGCCAGGTCCAGTGCTGCAGAACCGGCGCGGCGAATACCCGCCGTATCCGGGTGTACCGCCTTGAACGTCGCCAGGTAGGTATCCAGGTGCTCCGGTTGCTTGAAGGGGAAGCCCGTACCCAGTAGTGCGCCGGGCAGGTTTTTCTGCGTGGTGACACGAATACGGCGGTCATTCAGCTGCGCACCATTGCCCTTGGAGGCGGTAAACATTTCATTTTTTACCGGGTCGAATACCACGGCTGCTTCGAGGCGACCCTTGTGCGCCAGTGCAATTGATACTGCAAACTGGGGAAAGCCGTGCAGGTAGTTGGTGGTGCCATCCAGCGGGTCAATAATCCACTGGTAGTCACTGTTATTGTCGGTGAGACCGGTTTCTTCGCCGAGGATGCTGTGATCCGGGTAGGCCTGCAGCAGGGTGTCGATAATGGCCTTTTCAGCCTTATGGTCAACCTGCGTGACAAAATCGTTTTTCGCCTTCACTTCGATGGTGAGGCGGTCGATCTTGTCCATGTTTCGAAGAATCACGTTGCCGGCAGAGCTGGCAGCACGAATAGCGATATTAAGCATGGGATGCATGGTTATTACTCAGGGCCGGATATTAATGGTCGCGTAGAATAGCAGAATACGCTGAGATTATCAGTCGAAACTGGTAGGATATGCGCTTTTTATCAAGATAGATTGATCCATGCTGAGCAATATTCGTATCGTACTGGTTAATACCTTCCATCCCGGCAACATCGGTGCCGCTGCCCGCGCCATGAAAAACATGGGGTTGAGCCGCCTCTACCTGGTATCGCCAAAGGAGTTTCCTTCTTTCGAGGCCTCGCGCCGCGCCTCATCCGCTACCGATGTGCTGGAAAATGCGGTCGTCGTAGAGAGCCTTGCGGAGGCGCTCGAGGGCTGTTCCTTTGCGGTGGGGGCCTCGGCGCGCCTGCGTAATGTACGGTGGCCACAGCTCGATTCACGCGAGTGTGGCCAGAAGCTGTTCGAGGAGAGCGAGGCCCACGAAGTGGCACTGGTGTTTGGCCGTGAACGCACCGGCTTACACAACGAGGAGCTGGAGCATTGCCAGAGCCTGGTGCACATCCCGACCAATGACGAATACTCCTCGCTCAATGTGGCCTCGGCGGTACAGGTCTTGAGCTATGAGATTTTCATGGCGGGCCGCGATGAGAAAGCGACTACCGAGCAACCGGTCAAGTATGCCCAGGACAAGCTGGCGACAGCCGACCAGATGGAGTCCATGTACGGCCACTTTTTTGAGACCATGGAGCAGCTGGATTTCTTCGGCAAGCGTAATCCCGAATACGTGCTGCGTAAACTGCGTTGCCTGTTTGGTCGTGCTCGCCCCAGTACCCGCGAAGTACAGATCCTCAGGGGGCTGTTATCTGCGGCCCAGGGTAGAAAAAACAAACGCTAACAGCTGGCCCTTAACATCAATCATCCCTCGGCTGTTGCATACTCAGCCACGCCAGCCAGAGCCAGGCGCCCAGGAAACACAGGCCGCCAAAGGGGGTGATCATCCCCAGTGCCTTAATGCCGCTCAGGCTCAGCACGTAGAGGCTGCCGGAAAATAGCACGATCCCCGCCAGCATTAAGCCGCCCGATATCACCGCCCGCGGCCAGTGTTTGGCCAGTATACCGATCAGTATCAGCCCCAGCGCGTGCATGAAATGGTAATCAACACCAGTCTGGAAAGTCTGCAGTGCCCTTGCGCTGACGACCTGCTGCAGGCCGTGGGCAGCAAAGGCACCGAGGGCCACGGCGAGGAAACAGTTGAGTGCGCCCAGTGCAATTAATCGTTGTGACATTGAGGAATCCCGTTGATTTGTATATGCTTCGTGACAACGAATACTAGCAAATCCCGGAGATTTATTATGCCCTCATTTGACATTGTCTCAGAAGTCGATGCTCACGAGCTCAGCAATGCGATTGACCAGATGAATCGAGAGATCACTAATCGCTTCGATTTTAAAGGCTCCAATGCCAGGGTTGAACTCAAGGATTCTGCGATGAATATTGAGGCTGAGAATGAATTCCAGCTCAAACAGATTGAAGAAATCATGTACAACAAACTGGCCAAGCGCAGTATCGATACCCGTTGCCTGGATAAAAGTAAGATTGAGGAACGTGGCCGACGTGCCTACCAGACGATAACCGTGCGCCAGGGCGTGGATGCGGATATGTCGCGAAAAATCGTCAAACTCATTAAAGAGAAAAAGTTAAAAGTACAGGCGGCAGTGCAGGGTGACCAGGTAAGGGTGACCGGCAAGAAACGGGATGACCTGCAGGAAGTCATGGCAATGTTAAAGGCGAATGAGCAGATCGATTTGCCACTACAGTTCACCAATTTTAGAGACTAGCACCAGTTACTCACATCTATGAAAACAATGACTTTTTCACTGCATGTCAGTGCAGAGAAGTATCAGCGTTATTACCAGGGCAGTGCCAAATTTGTTAAGGTAACCGCCAGCGATGGCCGTACCCTGAAGTTCCCTGCCAATGCGCTGCAGAAGTTCGTCAGCCACGACGGTATCAAAGGCGTATTTGAAATTGTTTTTGATGATAACAATAAGCTGGTCAGCCTTAATCGGCTTAAGTAATGGAATCCGGGTTATGGGTTTGATAAAGATCAAATCAATAAGCGTCAATTCTCTGTCTAATGCACACACTTTTATTTATAAATCAGGGATCGTATGAAAAACTGTAAACTCACATTGGTCGCATTGATCTGTTCGTTGCTTGTTATAGCCACTATGACCTATAAATTCATTATCAGTGGTGAGACCGTTGCTGCAAGTGATGGCCGCCAGGCGCTATTGCTGGAGGCAGGTGAACGTGACCTGGTACTGGCTGAGATGCGCCTGTTCCTGCAGACCATACAACAAATTACACAGGGCGTGAGTGAGAACAATATGGCCAACATTGTAACGGCCGCGAAGCAGGTGGGCGCTGCGGCACAACAGGCTGTGCCGGCTTCATTGATCAAGAAATTGCCGCTGGAATTTAAAAAGCTGGGCTTTGATACCCATAGTAAATTTGATCAGCTGGCACTGGATGCAGAACAGTTTGGCGATACGGCTGTTGTGCTGGAACAACTAACCGGTTTAATGACAAACTGCGTGGCCTGCCATGAGATTTACCGTATAGATTCACTGCCGATGGCTATAGAGTGACTTTTTTTAATTTAATCCAGAATACACTTCCCTCTCCTGGTTCACTTAGGAAACCGATGCTCCCGTTCATTGCCTGAATCAGGTCCTTTGTGATTACCAGGCCAATACCTGTCCCTTCGATGTCTGTTTTTTCTGCACCGGCACGATCGAAAGCCTTGAATAAGTGTAATTTCTGCATGTCATCAAGTCCTTTTCCCGTGTCATAAATACTGATTTTAATATTGTTATCTGCTTCATGGGAGGTCTCAATATTCACATAACCATTTGGTTTGTTATATTTAATGGCATTGGATAATAAATTAATAATTATCTGTTTTAATACTTTTTCATCGGCTAATACCCATGCGCCTGAT
>JAOUMO010000186.1 GCA_029881425.1 Gammaproteobacteria bacterium | reverse complement strand
CTATACCCGCTATTGTCTCGGGCGGCATTGCGGAACGCGCCAAGTTTAATCCCCAGATGGCCGCCACCTTTGTTGTGGTTGCATTGATCTATCCTTTCTTTGAAGGCATTACCTGGAATGGAAACTATGGTGTCCAGTCGTGGATAGAGAATAGCTTTGGTGCCCAGTTTCATGATTTTGCCGGTTCTATCGTGGTGCATGCAGTCGGTGGCTGGATCGCCCTGGCTGCAGTTATCATCCTGGGTGCGCGCAAGGGGCGTTATGGTAAAAATGGTGAGGTGTATGCGCACCCACCGTCAAATATTCCCTTCCTTGCACTGGGTGCATGGATACTGAGTGTCGGCTGGTTTGGCTTCAATGTGATGTCGGCACAGACCATCGAGGCGGTGAGTGGACTGGTTGCTGTCAATTCGCTGATGGCCATGGTGGGCGGTATCCTGGCGGCATTGTTTGTTGGACGTTATGATCCGGGTTTCGTACACAATGGACCATTGGCCGGACTGGTCGCTGTCTGTGCGGGTTCGGATGTAATGCATCCCCTGGGTGCACTAGCAACGGGCCTGGTTGCGGGTGGATTATTTGTATTCGCCTTCATCCAGACACAGAATCGTTTGAAGATTGATGATGTGCTGGGTGTCTGGCCCCTGCATGGGCTTTGTGGTGTCTGGGGTGGTATTGCTGCCGGTATCTTTGGCCAGCAGGCACTGGGTGGGCTGGGTGGTATTAGTTTTATGGCCCAGCTTGTGGGTAGCCTGATGGGGATCACTATTGCACTGCTGGGTGGATTTATCGTTTATGGCACGCTCAGGGCCACGGTTGGTGTGCGCCTGGATGAGGAGTCAGAATATAATGGTGCCGACCTGAGTATACATAAAATTCGGGCAACACCGGATTATGACTAGTTAAGGCCTGTTCTTTTGTCACTAAAAGGCGCATTTTGCGCCTTTTTTTGTTTTAGTCCTTTTGCTGCACTGTGATAGTATTCGTTAGAAATCAATTAAATAACAAATTCTGATAGAAATCTTTCAGCTATATGGCAGAGCCAAAACGAATTCCTCGTAACGAACACTGTATCTCTCGAGATAATATTGATGATAATGCACTGAAGGTGCTCTATCGTCTGCAGCATGCCGGTTTCCGTGCCCTGCTGGTGGGTGGTGGCGTACGTGACCTGTTGCTGAACCATGTACCGAAGGATTTTGATATTGCAACCGATGCCCATCCTGAGCAGATCAAAAAACTGTTTGGTAATTGCTGGTTGATCGGTCGCCGTTTTCGTCTCGCCCATATCTTTTACGGGCGGGAGATTATCGAGGTGGCCACCTTCCGCGCGGGTCATGATGAGGCCGATGATGATGGCCGGCATGACGATTCGGGCCGTATCCTGCGCGATAATGTTTATGGCAATATCGAAGGGGATGTCTGGCGCAGGGATTTCACTGTCAATGCGCTGTACTACGATATTGCTGATTTTTCAGTGGTCGATTATGTCGGTGCCATGGCGGATATCGAGAACCGGGTGCTGCGCCTGATTGGTGACCCGGAAACCCGCTACCGGGAGGATCCGGTGAGAATGCTGCGCGCCGTGCGTTTTGCGGCCAAGCTGGGCTTTACCATACACCCTGACTCGCTTGCCCCGATCCAGCAACTGGGGCACCTGTTAGAAGATATCCCTCCCTCCCGGCTGTATGAGGAAATACTCAAGCTATTTCATTCGGGGCAGGCGGTTAGAGGTCTTGAATTACTTCGACAATATAATTTGTTTGGCTATCTATTTCCGGCCACGGAAAAGGTGCTGCAATCCGGTGACCCGGTATTTACCCGTTTTTTAACGGCGGCGCTGGAGAGTACCGATAAGCGCATTAATGAAGGCAAGCCCATTACACCGGCCTTTTTATTTGCTGCGATGTTGTGGCAGCCGATGCAGCTACAGGCCGAGATCTATAAACAGACAGAAGAAACAACGAGCCTTGCGATGCAGAAGGCCATTGCCAGCGTACTGGGTGACCAGATCAGGGCCATATCCATACCGCGGCGATTCAGTACCGTGGTCAGGGATATCTGGTATTTGCAGCACCGTTTCAATAATCGTCATGGGCGCCGGGCACGTGCCCTGCTGGAGCATAACAAGTTCAGGGCAGCCTATGACTTTATGTGCCTGCGTAGCAAGGCGGGCGAGATCACGGACGATAGTTGTGAGTGGTGGACGAATATCCAGGGTATGACCTTTGAGCAACAGGAACGGCTGTTAAGCCCCGGTAAAAAGTCGCCCAGGAAACGCAGCAAGAAAAAGCCAAAGTCAGACTAGTGGTGATGTCTGTTGTCTATATTGGTCTTGGCAGTAATCTCGATCAGCCAAAGCGGCAATTGCTGCAGGCGCGTGAGCGGCTTGCACGCTTGCCACAGACCCGTTTACTGAAGGATTCGGGTCTGTTCCAGAGCCGGGCTATGACCCTGCCCGGGGATGATGCGTCCCAGGATGATTACATTAATGCGGTAATAAAACTGGAAACGGCATTATCCCCCCACCAGTTGCTGGATGCCCTGCAGGCCATAGAAACCGAGCAGGGGCGACAGCGATTGCGCCGCTGGGGGCCCAGGACGCTGGACCTGGATATATTGCTGTATGATGATTTACAGATGGATGACGAGCGTTTAACGCTGCCCCATGCGGGTATTGCAGAAAGAGACTTTGTGTTGTATCCATTACAGAAGATAGATAATTGTTTGATGATTCCAGGTGTAGGCGCATTGGACATGTTACTGGCAAAGATTTCAGCGCAGAATATACGTTATCTCGGGGCCTTTGAATGAGTCATCCCAAATACGTCGTGGTTGAGGGCCCGATCGGTGTGGGCAAAACCACGCTGGCGAAACGCCTGGCCGACAGCTTTGAAAGTGAGCTACTGCTCGAGGGTGCCACGGAAAATCCCTTCATGGGCAAGTTCTATGAAAACCCCCGCGCAGCGGCCCTGCCAACACAGCTATTTTTCCTGTTGCAGCGTGCGCGCCAGATGCAGGAGCTGCGGCAGGGTGATATGTTTAATCCGGTACGCGTGGCTGATTTCCTGATGGAGAAGGACCGTTTATTTGCCGAGCTCACGCTGGACGATGAAGAGCTGAAGCTCTATGAGCAGGTCTACCAGCAGCTGACCTTCGACGTGCCTGAACCGGACCTGGTGATCTATCTGCAGGCACCGGTAGAGGTGCTGCTGGATCGCATCCAGAACCGTGGTATCCAGCACGAGCGTTTGATCGAGGCGTCTTATTTGCAGCGCCTGTCAGAGGCCTATATCGAGTTCTTCTACCATTACAGTGATGCGCCTTTGTTGATCGTCAATGCGCGGGATGTGGATTTTGCTAACAATGAAAATGATTACCAGCAATTGCTGCAGCGGGTTAAAAATCTTCGCAGTGGTCGGCATTATTTTAATCCCAGTCCTGAACTGCTTTAGGAATCAGACATGAGTACACATGCTACACAATCGCGTACCAGTGTGCGTACGCTGAAGGAGATGAAGGCACGGGGTGAAAAAATCACCTGCCTGACGGCCTATGATGCCAGTTTTGCCCAGGTGCTGGACCAGAATGGTGTTGATGTCGTGCTCGTGGGTGACTCGTTGGGTATGGTCATCCAGGGGTTGGAGACGACCCTGCCGGTGACCATGGATGATATGGTCTATCATGGCCAGGCGGTGGCCAGGGGGCTGCAGCGCGCCTTCCTGATCCTCGATATGCCCTTCATGAGCGATGCCAGCATCGAGCAGGCAGTCGCCAGTGCCGGGCGCTTTATGAAGCAGGTCGGCGCCAGCATGGTGAAGCTGGAAGGTGGTGCAGATCAGCGGGAGCTGGTTGAAACCCTGACGCGCCTGGGTATACCCGTCTGCGCCCACCTGGGCCTGCAGCCCCAGCGGGTACATAAGCTGGGTGGTTATCGGGTGCAGGGGCGTGAGCAGGCCCGTGCCGATCAGATGCTGGAGGATGCCCGGATACTGGAACAGGCCGGAGCCGATATGCTACTACTGGAATGTGTACCAACGGCGCTGGCGCAACGCATTACCGAACAGGCCAGCATCCCGGTGATCGGCATAGGAGCCGGTGTACATTGCGATGGCCAGATCCTGGTGCTCTACGATATCCTCGGGATTTCAGCCGGCAGGATTCCCAAATTTTCAAAGAACTACCTGGCGGATACTGCGGATATAGCGGCCGCGGTGCGCCAGTATGTCGATGACGTGAAACAGCAGCGCTTTCCCGCGGCTGAACACAGTTTCGAATAGTAT
>JAOUMO010000185.1 GCA_029881425.1 Gammaproteobacteria bacterium | reverse complement strand
TATGGGGTGGTGCAAAAGGATCTTTGGGTATCTGCTCGATCACCAGGGTGAACTGATCAAAATCATAGCTGCCGATCAGAGCCTGATAGGCACCGTAATCCTTGCCGTCTAGCGGAGTGATTTTTTCCCGGAGCTGATATTTTGTCACCCTTCTCCCCCCACCATGTCACCACAAAAATAAGATATAATACTTTTGAAAAATCAGGGTACGGATCGAATTACACAGTTGATTCTATACTTTTATTTTTTGACTTTTTTAAAAAAAACACATGGTTTAATAATAAACAATTAATACATCATGTGCATTGATCTAAACCCGTATTTATAAATAAGTCGTTAAAACAGCTGGCTCTCTCTACAAGCTAAAAACACAATGAAGTCAGTAGACAGCTTGAGATTGCCAGACAGAGATCCTGCGCCGGTAATCACTTTCTTTTTCTGGCGGCAGCATCCAGTGCCACGGTGTAGGCCATATTTGCCCAGTCACGCATTTCCTCGGCATCTTCCAGTGCATCGTCTGGCACCTGGAAATAGGCCATCGAATAATTCTTACCCTGTTTATGGTAACTAAAGGCCTCGAGCCCCCTCGATTTAAATCGCTCGGCAGATGCTGCATCAGCTTTGAGATAGAGGATATTGTCCGCAACCAGGGCAAACATCAGGCCGTCGAGAAAAAGCCCGGCGCCGCCAAACATGGCTTTGGCGCGCACCGGCCCTATCGATTGCATTAGATCGACCACGTAGGTCACGAACTCTTTTTCATTGCGCATTACAGTCATTCCCTGGCTGGCAGGATAAAAGCCCATCGGGCAATCGTCGCAACAGGTATAATAACCGAGTTGATACTAATAAGGTGACCCGATGAAACTACTAATACGCAATCTTGCCCGCAGCACCGCCGAGGCAGAGCTCCAGGCCCTGTTCGCAGCCCATGGCCTGGTGCAGTCCTGCACGCTGGTCATGGACAAGGCAACCGGGGACTCCAAGGGTTTTGGTTTTGTCGAGATGCCCCGGCAGGGCGAGGCCAAGGCCGCGATGAAATCACTCAATGGTAAGGATGTCGACGGTAGCCGCATCCGCGTGAAAAAGGCCGAGTAGTCACGACCGACATGAACACGACCAGGACACAGGACCCACTGCACGGCATCACGCTGAAACTAATCCTGACCCGCCTGGTAGAGAAATATGGCTGGGACGAACTGGGCCGGCGCATCGACATCAGGTGCTTCACCCATGAGCCGAGCATCAACTCCAGCCTCAAGTTCCTGCGTAAGACCGCCTGGGCACGCGAGAAGGTAGAGCAGCTTTACCTGCGCAGCCAGTGGCCAGCTGAAGCCAGGCCATTTAAATAGAAGGCCCGCGCTATTAGTCCTGCTCCTGATCCTGCTCAGGCGCCTGGTTTACTTCCTGGTCCTGTTCTTTTTCCTGATCATTCGTTTGATCCGTATCCTGACCACCACAGCTTCCACAACAACTCATATCACTATCCTCATAACCAATTTAAGTCAGCGCGAATAGTAATTGAGCTGACCACAGGGAAACTTGATCTAGATTAGTATTTGCCCAATACCGTCAATTTTCTGCAGCCATGCTTAACCGGGCCGGCCATCGGCCCGCGCTGTAACCAGCATCGGCGCATAGAAGTACACATAAATGCCGTAAGCCAGCACCCAGCACACACCTGCCAGGCCTATACCCCAGTAAGCGAGGCCGGGTAACCATGCCGGTAGCACGACACGAACAATGGCAGCTGCAAGAATAAGGACATAGGCGAGCCGAAGCAGGTAGTGAGGATTCAGCGGTCGCCCCGTATGCCCGAGGGTGACGCGTGAGGTCATCGCCAGGATCATGCCGCCAATAGAACCGACGGTAAAACAGTGCAGGGCGGCACTGACATTATCCATCAGCCCCACGGCATATAACGCCAGCGCAACAAAACCCAGCGGGATAAAGGCATAGGCCAGGTGCAGGGACCACAGCAGGGGATCCGCAGTGCTGTGTTGAATGCCCCAGCGCAGAAAGCGCCAGCCATTGCTTAGCGCCGCCAGGCCGGATACCAGCAACAACAGCGTGGATGACACCCTGCTAAAACCACTAAGGGCAATCAACAGCATCGCCATAATGGTCATGATACTAAGAACTTCAAGCCACTTTACAGGCTGGGGCTTCTCACAACCTGTGGTATTGCTGGTAAAGGCCGGAATCACACGGCCACCCAATACGGCAATAATCAGTACAAACAGCAACACCGTGCTATGCAGCGCCTGCACTGCCAGCTGCGGGTCCTGCATGATCACCGCCCAGTGACTGGTGGCATTGAGTAAACTTAAGGCCAACAGCATGGGCACGAACATCAGGTTATGCCACTGTTTTACTTTTATCACCGGATAGGCCATCGCCATGCTGGCCAGCAAAAGAAAACTCACATCAACTAGCGCAATCCCTAGCTCAGGCAGGCCGGTGGAAAAGGCCAACAGTAGTCGCGCTGATAACCAGCTGCCGGCCAGTACCGCCAGCGGCTTACCCCGCAGGCCAATCACCCCGGTCCATGACTGCACCGCCGTGAGTAAAAAACCAGCCACGATGGCGGCAGCAAAACCAAATAACATTTCATGTCCGTGCCACCAGACCGGGCCGCCATAGGGCGCCCAGCTAGAGGGGCTCAACCAGAAGTAACTCCACCAGCCCATGGCAATAATAGAAAAGAGTGTACCGCCCAAAAATAACGGTCTGAAGGCGAGTCGCAATAACGGCACTATGGCCAGGGCAATACGGCTGTTATCAACATTTAACGGCATGGGGCCATCCTGTAAAAAAGGTCATTATGCCGGGTATAATCCTGTTTTAACTGGAGCCAGGTCAAGTAGCGACGGGTAATCCAGGGCCAACTGACTGGCCACTAACCCCAGTTGCGCAGGTCTTTAATCCATAATTTACTCGTGCATTTGTTGACAAGGATCATGGCAATAATCCGTGATTAGTCTTGATAATAAACATTGGGGTGGCTTTCTATTCCATTTAACTCCCCATATAGCACAGGCTTTTACACTATCGCAAGATGGTTAGGCAGGCCAGGCTAAACTGACCCGAATCGACTCTCCAGCGGTAGTGAACTTAGCAACAGCCTCAACGACACCCCATCACTGCTTTAAAATTTAAAGGAGAGAAATCATGAAAGTAAAAGAAATTATGAGCACCCATGTCATTTCACTTTCACCAACTGACAGCCTGAGGCAGGCTGCACGCAAAATGAGTGAACACAATATTGGCTCAATGCCCGTTGTCGAAAATGGAAAATTGCTGGGCATTATCACTGACCGTGATATCAGCGTCTTTGCCATTGCCATGGGCTACGGCCCACAGTCCACCGAAGTACAAAAAATAATGACCACGGAAGTAATTACCTGTTTCAATGATCAGGAACTCGGCGATGCCGCGCAAATTATGCAACAGCAACATATCCGTCGACTCGCGGTGCTGGACCATGATAACCACCTGGAAGGATTTTTATCGGTAGATGATATCGCACTGGCCTCACACGATCTTGCCGGCGCAGTACTAGAAGCTGCAACACCGAGTCACTAACGGAATAGCCGTCAACATTAACCACAGGGGAATCGCCATGAATGTTAAAGAATTGATGAATACAAAAGTGGAGTCAACCACACCCGGCGCAACCATTAAAGAAGCCGCCAGACAAATGCACGATATACATGTTGGCTGCCTGACAGTAATGGATGGCAATAAACTGGTCGGCATCCTTACTGACCGTGACATCTGCTGCAAGGTTACCGCAACTGGACGTGAAGCGGGATGGACCAAAGTAGACGAGGTAATGAGCAAACAGGTCATTACCTGCTTTGATGACCAGAGCATTGAGGACGCGGCAAACATCATGATGCAACAACATATTCGTCGGCTTGCCGTGGTCGACCATGCTAACAATATAGCCGGCTTTCTATCCGTGGATGATGTCGCGCACGCATCCCATGAGCTTGCTAGTGGTGTACTGCAATCAACAACCACCTATCAATGACACATGTACGTAAATCATAGGGCCGATATGCACTGGCGAAAATCGGCCCTACCCTGCCTGATAATGGATTAACAGCCATATCTAAGAATATTATCGCGCTTATTTCAGCTTGTTTTGTTAGACTAGTAGCCGATGTTACCGATTAAAAAAGACGGGTAAGTACATACCTGTATCTATATTTTCAATATCAACCGAGAGCCTTTTGATTATGATATATCACCGCCGTTTATTACTGACCCTGTTTTCCTTTTTT
>JAOUMO010000184.1 GCA_029881425.1 Gammaproteobacteria bacterium | reverse complement strand
GCCCAGGCCACCACCCACATTCACCGAGGTCACCGATTCCAGCTGATCAATAAACCACAGGCACTGTTCGATAACATCACTCCATGAGTCGAGTTGCTGGTTGAGATAACCACAGCCGGTATGGAAATGAATTTTCTTTATGTTCAGCTTATATTTTTTGGCCAGCGCCAGGGCATCATGGAACTGTTCACGGTAAATACCAAACTTGGTACTTGCGGCTCCACTATAGCGTAGCTTTTCATTTTCACCGTAGCCTATGCCCACTTCCGGGTTGACGCGTATGCCTATGTCACGCCCGGGACAGAGCTCACCGATATGGCGAATCGTATGCAGCGAGTCACAGTTGATGAAGACATCTTTATAACGGCTTAACTGCAGCAGGTCCTTTTGTGAAAGACTGGTGGCAGTAAAAGAAATATCGGCCGGTTCAAAACCACAGCTTATGGCATGCTCCACTTCCGCTGGTGAACAGGCATCAATGCCGCACAGGCCGGCACCTTTGAGATGTGTAAGCAGGGGCGCAAAACGGTTCGCCTTCATTGCATAATGAATTTTAAAGCGACCGGCGAAACCGGCATTATCCAGGGCGGCATGTAGCCCCTTCAATTTGTCGGTTACGCGATGTGCATGATAAAAAAATGCCGGCGAATCAAACTGTGCTGCCAGCTCACCAACACGGCGAGCGGCAAACACCAGTTCATTATTTTCGATGACAAGATCTTTACGCTGCCACCAGGCAGCGGATGACTCGTCCGTCATACGGCGACTTGTCTCAGCTGGGCATAGGCCTGGTACTGGGGATCGCTTTCATCAATAGGCTCGTTGTAGCCGGTAACCCAGCCGCGACACTGCACCGAATTACAACCACAGGGAAACTGCTTATACAGTTTTTCTTCTGTCTCCGCATAATCCATATACAGAAACTCATTGGCCTTGATCGGACGCAAGGCATGTACCGTCAGGTTTTTCATATCCAGGGTGACGTTCGGGTCACAGGAATGTAAAAAATAACCTGAGAAATAGATATCATACAGATGACTTGTTTCATCTATCTGCAAGCTGTGCTGGCGGATGTCATGAATGATTTCACCTGCAAGTTTTGCAATCAGATCGCCTTTGTTGAAATTTCTATATGTAATAACGCCCATACCTGAATGATCATTTTTCGTGACCACTTCAAAGTCATCCCGGTTAGGGAATAAAGGGTTATTACCAAAGTGTTCTGGGTACATGATATGCGTTCGCCTTCTATTCAAAAAAACGATTATTAAAATTAAAAAAACAAATCGTTATTCGACTGTCTTTTCATGTCTTTTTTCTAAGCTAGAAAACCGCTTTATACATGCAGACTTTTACTATGGCAACACAGTCAATATTTATTTATCAGCCACCAGCCGCTTCTACATCCAACGGTGACATACACATATAATGTATAGCGCTATATCAGTAACAGCTATAAAAATCACTCTTTTTTACATGATAAAACAATAAGATAGACGCGTATTTCGATGCGATTTAATGACAGGAAAAAATTGGCATTTTTAGATAAAAAAAAATTTGGTCATGGCGCATTTTGCGCCAATCGGGGCAAACCTGACCGCAACCATTGCGGTTGCGAATTAGCCAATGTGGAATTTTTGAATACGAGCCAGGTAAATAATCAGCCACAAACAACCTGGCCTGGGCCACCTCGCCACAAGCTAGATAATCGGGCTCTCTGAATTCGGGAAAGAAATCAGCTCGGGCGAATGCTCTTCCTGGAATTCATCCACCTTGTTGGCAGCTTCAAGCACATGTTCAAAACGGGCAATATGGAACAGGCCATCACCTTCATTCACCAGTGGCAAATTGCTCCGGCCAATAACGATACCGCTAAAGGTTGATGTGATCTTGACCTCTGTCTCACCAAAGGGGTCCGCTATGACACCCAGCAAGGTATCTTTTTTTACCCGGCTGCCCGGTGCGACCATGGCGCGTAGAATGCCACTCTCCGGTGCGCGCACCCAGGAACTGGAACGCGCCACCACGGGCTCGATGTGTTGCCTTGATTTACTGCGTGATGGCGGCAACATATCCAGTACACGCATCACATTAACAATGCCCTTTACACCGGCACGAATCGATACCTCATCGAAGCGTAACGCCTCGCCAGCCTCGTACAGTAACATGGGAATGCCGTACTCCGCTGCGGCCTCCCTGAGTGAGCCATCGCGCAAATTAGATGAAATAATTACCGGTACATCAAATGCCCTCGCCAGCCTGTCGGTTTCTTCATCATCCAGGTTGGCACGCACCTGGGGCAGGTTAGTACGATGAATAGCACCGGTATGTAGATCAATGCCGTGGGTACTTTGCGAAACAATTTCCTGCATGAAGAGATGGGCCAGGCGTGCAGCCAGTGAACCCTTTTCCGTGCCCGGGAAAGAGCGATTCAAATCGCGCCGATCCGGCAGGTACCGTGAGTGATTGATTAAGCCATGAATATTAACAATGGGGACCGCAATAATGGTTCCCCTGAGTCGCTTTAATGCGGGCAGCTTCAATAGCCGACGGATGATTTCAACACCGTTGATTTCATCACCATGAATGGCGGCACTGATAAACAGGCGCGGCCCGGTTTTTTTTCCTTTCACCACATGTACCGGCATGGTCATAGGTGTATGGGTATATAAACGGCCGACGGGTAGTTCGATGGTACTCCGTGTTCCCGGTGCGAAAGTTGTACCATTTATCGACAGTGGCTTGTCAGGCATGGAGGCTAACCCTTACCCCGGGTTTTTGTTTTATTCGGCTTTGCATTTTTCTCTATGAACTCGATGATCATACCCGCGATATCTTTTCCCGTAGCCAGCTCTATACCTTCAAGCCCCGGCGAGGAGTTGACTTCCATCACCAGTGGCCCACGTTCAGAACGAAGGATATCGACACCGGCCACATTAAGCCCCATGATCCTCGCGGCTTTAACTGCGGTGGCACGTTCACTCGGTGTAATCTTGATCAGTGAGGCACTGCCACCACGGTGCAGGTTGGAACGAAACTCACCGGGTAGCGCCTGGCGCTTCATTGCGGCAACCACCTTTTCACCCACCACCAGGCAACGGATATCGGCACCACCGGCCTCCTTGATGTATTCCTGTACCATGATGTTGGCCTTGAGCCCCATGAAGGCCTCGATAACACTCTCCGCCGCTTTTTTGGTTTCGGCTAACACGACGCCTATCCCCTGGGTACCCTCCAGCAGTTTGATTACCAGTGGTGCACCGCCAACCATTTTGATCAGATCCTGGATATCATCCGGGTGATGGGCAAAGCCGGTACTGGGCAGGCCAATACCCTTGCGTGAAAGCAGCTGTAACGAGCGCAGTTTATCCCGTGAACGTGAAATCGCGACCGACTCATTAAGCGGGAAGGCGCCCATCATTTCAAACTGGCGCAGTACCGCCGTACCATAAAAAGTTACCGAGGCACCAATACGGGGAATGATGGCATCAAAGCCGTCCAGTACATTGCCCTTAAAATGTACCTCGGGCTTGCTCGGCACCACCTCCATGTATGAACGCAATACATCGAGCACCATCGGCTCATGGCCGCGTTGTACACAGGCCTCGATCAGGCGACGGGTGGAATAGAGGTTTTTGTTACGTGATAAGATGGCAATTTTCATAGTAGGGTCTTTTCATTGATTATTCTGCGTTGCGGTGTTTAGTTTATCACGGCTCCGCAACTTAGTGTTATCGACAGGAAAAATAGAGACAGCTCTACGAATCACCAGACGAGTAACCCTGTCGATAATTTACAGGAGGGCCCTGGGGGTGAATCAAACTATCCTCAGCCTACGGCCTGAATTGACCCTGGCATATCTACATTCTACTGATTTTAAACTACTATTGATAAGGCCTGTCTGACTGGATGTATACAGGAAAAAACTGTCGTGGAAGTGCTATCGCCGTGCTGAAATATTTTAATAATTATCTCGAAGCAATGAGCCAGCGGAGCTGCCTTTATCTTACCCTGGCGAGCAGCCTTGTGCTGGGGTTCCTGGATTACCTAGTCGGCCCCGAGCTCTCCTTCTCTGTTTTTTACACGGCACCAATTATGATAGCCACCTGGTATGGTGGAAAAAAATCTGGGCTCATTGTCGCCACGGCCTCGGCGGGGATATGGTTAGGTGCCGACCTGGCCGCCGGCATTCACTATACCGGACTACTGGCACCCGCCTGGAACACGCTGGTCAGGCTGGCCTTTTTTCTTATCATCCTCTCGTTACTACTGATCGTGCGCCAAAAGCTTGCACTTGAAGAAAGCCTTGCGGATACCGA
>JAOUMO010000029.1 GCA_029881425.1 Gammaproteobacteria bacterium | reverse complement strand
ATTCCCTATGTTGGTGCAGTTGCCGTTACCATACCGGTGGCGATTATTGCCTATTTCCAGTGGGGGCTGACCTCCGAGTTTTTCTACCTGATGCTGGCCTACGGTATAGTGCAGTTTCTTGATGGTAATGTCCTGGTACCGCTGCTGTTTTCAGAAGTGGTTAATATGCACCCCAGTGCGATAATTATTGCGGTACTGGTGTTCGGTGGTTTATGGGGTGTCTGGGGTGTGTTTTTTGCTATCCCCCTGGCGACCCTGATCCAGGGCGTAATTAATTCCTGGCCGGTGTGGGATGATATCGATACGCGTATTGCTGAGTGAAGCGTCAACAGGGTCTTAGTTAAAAATGAATATCAAACCAATGATGGGTGTAGAAAATATTTTATTGGGCACCTCAAAAGAAGCGATCATTAAGCTTCTCGGTAATCCCGATCTTAGTCGTAGTGAAGAATGGCCGGATAATACAATTTCGGAAACCTGGACCTATTCAACTATGGGGCTGCAACTTAATTTTGATTCCGATGATAACTATTGCCTGTCAACCATAACGCTTACTTCAAAGGATGTTGTGCTTGAAGGTATTAGGCCGATTGGTCTTGATATCAACAGGCTTATCGAGCAGTTGCCGTCCATTATCCTTGAGCAGGACTTTGAAGCTAACGCAAAAGATTATATCTACCCCGAGAAAGAAATATCATTTTGGGTGGTAGATGATATCGTCGAAAACCTAACAATATTCCCTGCATACGACAAAATCACTGATGCTCCAATATGGCCGTTGGTAAATAGCTAAAGGCTTTACCTGGTAGCAGTAACCCGTTAACACATTATCCAGTTAATAGGGCTTGTGCCGGGTTTTGGGCTCGGGCGTCTTCATCATGCCTACTCATTCGCCAAATGTAATTTAGTGATTGATTTCGGGTGCTTCTCTGCAGACTTATTTATTTTCATGCTTTTGTTGAGTTAAAGCAGGGTATTACATTGCCAAATTAGCTGATTTCCGGTTGAATAAAAATGTTAACAACCAATACTGTGGCTGGTGAGTCGTGAATGGTGAGTTACTTTCTACTTCAGTAAAGGCCCTGGCGACAATGGTACTGGTCACTTACGCCTGTTTTTATAATTGTCTTTTATATGCTGCAAGTGATAATTTAATCGAGTCTCCCCAGAGTTTCTGGAATATTCAATTAGACAATGATTCATTTTCTTCTAAAAAAAGTGATCTTTACTACACCGGTGGTTTACAGGTTACACGCTTAACAAAAAATAACGCTATAAGGTGGCAACAGGATCTACTTGAATGGGCATCAGGCGATAAGGGTTTTGTGGATTCTAGTGTTGAATATTCGATTGGACAGAAAATATTTAACCCTGCCGATACTTCGTTGTTGCAGGCCAGTCCTGATGATCGGCCATATGCCGGTTGGTTGTATGGCTTGGCAGCGACCAGTTTCCTGCTTGAGCAAACACCGCGCATGGATACCTATCAATTTATCGAGTTTAGCCTGGGTATTGTTGGCCCGAGTTCCATGGCCGAAGAGGTTCAGGAATGGATACATGATATCTTGAAGGTAGACCATCATCTGGGCTGGGGTAGCCAGTTACGGGATGAACCAGGGATTGGGCTGGCGACTATACGTAAGTGGATCTTAAAACTGAATTCAGAAAGTGGGCTGCAAAAAGATGTAAGCCCTCATCTGGTGATGTCGCTGGGTAATGTCTATACCTATGTTGGGGCGGGCGTGATGTTACGAATAGGGCAGAACCTGGGTGCCGATATCGGGCCGCCAGGTATCAGGCCCGGGTTGCAGGGTTCAGCTGCCTTTTCTCATTTGAAACAAAGCACGGCCTGGTATTTTTTCCTTGCGCATGAGAGCCGCCTGGTGCTCAGAAATATTTTTCTGGATGGTAATTCGTTTCGAGATAGTCCAGGTGTTGAAAAAGAAATTTATGTGAGGGATTATCAGCTTGGTCTGGCTTGTCGTTATAACGGTATTCGTCTTGCATTCAGTAATGTTTATCGCAGTAGGGAATTTGAGGGCCAGCATGAAAGTATGCAGTACGGTGCAATCAGTATAAGCTATTTTTTATAAGCACAGGCCTGGCTGAATTTAAAACTAGAGTTGTGTTCCAGCTTTAATAGCGGAGAACTTTTTAAGTACGTGTAGATCAATTATTCAATCCAGCGATAAATTTCGATTGTCTGTGGCGCACAACTGCTGCAGCCACCACCACACTGTGTACCCGCAGGCAACTTTTCTACCTTACCTTTTTCTATCCAGTGTTCAATCATCGGTCGTAACGCATCCGCTTGCATATTGAAATGCAGTGCCATATCCCGTAACGGTGCCTGTCCCTTTGTCTTCAGGTAGTCCCGTAGCTGGGTCAGGATCATTGGCTGATACCGGGGTGCAGGCGATTACCAACACGGTGCATGTAGGCAATCACCATGGCGATAAGGCTTAGCAGGCAGGCGATCCAGGCGACCGAGGTTAACGGGTGTTGTTCAAAGCGTGACAACTGGTAAAACACGGTGGCGGTGGTATAGGCCATGCTGGTGCTCCAGGCCAGGGCAAACAGCATCCAGCGACGGCCGGCTTCACGATAAATGGCAGCAGTCGCCGCGACGCAGGGGGCATAAAGCAGGATGAATAATAGATAGGCAAAGGCACCGGCCTGGCCATCAAAGCGTTTCGCCATGGCGCCAAAGGTGCTGGTATGTACCGATTGTTCTTCCGCCGCCAGGTCCATGTCATGGCTGCTTTGCAGTACGCCCAGGCCCAGTGGGTCGCCAATATTTTGCAGTGCCTGGGTGAGATTAACCGGCACCGTGGCGAAGGCCCTGGCCAGTGATTCGGTGAGGGATGGTGTGGCCATCACTTCATCGCTATGGACGCTATCGATTTGTGAATAAATGGCATCCAGTGTGCCGACCACTACTTCCTTGGCGAGGATGCCGGAGAAAATACCAACTGTCGCCGGCCAGTTCTCTTCGGTAATCCCCATCGGTTTAAAGGCCGGGGTAATGGTGCGACTGATGGCACTGAGTACCGAGTGCTCGCTGTCTTCATTGCCAAAACTGCCATCGGTGCCCCAGGAATTGAGGAAGTTGATAATCACCACCATGAGGATAATCAGCTTGCCGGCATCGGTCAAAAAGCCCCTGAGTCGTGACCAGGTCCTGAGCAGGATGCTTTTCAGTGTCGGCATGTGATAGGTGGGCAGCTCCATCAGGAAGGGTGATGCCTCACCGGGTAGCAGGGTGGATTTCACCACCAGTGCGGTGAGGATGGCAAAGATAATACCGATCAGGTAAAGGCTGAACACCATGTTCTGGCCACCGACAGGAAAGAAGGCGGCGGCAAACAGGGCATACACCGAGAGGCGGGCACCGCAGGACATGAAGGGTGCCATTAATACGGTAATGATGCGTTCACGGTGGTTTTCCAGGGTGCGTGTTGCCATGATCGCCGGTACATTACAGCCGAAACCGACAATCAGTGGCACGAAGGCCTTGCCAGGCAGGCCCAGGAAGCGCATGAAACGGTCCACCACGAAGGCGGCACGCATCATGTAGCCGGAGTCTTCGAGGAAGGATAGAAATAGATAGAGGAAGCCGATGATCGGGATAAAGGTGGCGACCACCTGGATGCCGCCACCGAGGCCGTTGGCAATAATCACCCTTAGCCAGGTGGGCAGGCCGAGGCCGGTGAGCAGCTCACCGACGCCATCGACAAAAATGGCACCGGCGGCAATATCGAATACATCCACGAAGGCGCCACCGATGTTGATGGTGAAGAGGAACATCAGGTAGATGACGACGAGGAAAATGGGCAGGCCCAGATAGCGGTTAAGCACCACGCTATCAATATGATCCGAGCGGCTGTGGCGGTGCAGTTCCGGACGATCCACCGCCTCGTCGGTGACCTGTCGGGCGAAACCGTAGCGGCAGTCGGCGAGCAGGATGTCGATATCTTCTTCGAGCTGTTTTTCCACGCCCTCGCGTAAGGTTTTTGCCAGCGATAGGATGCCGTCATTAATCACCTTGATGTCATTAACGCCGGTATCACCATCCAGTACCTGGGCCGCCATCCAGCGACAATTCACATGGTCACAGGCCTGTTGATGGGGGATATGCGTGAGGAGCTGTGACACCGCCGCTTCGATATGCTCGGAATAGGGCAGGTTCTGTGTGGGCAGCTGATTGCGCTGTGCGACCTCGAGAATGGCCTGTTGCAGCTGTTCCATGCCCTGCTTTTTACTCGCGATCAGTGGCACCACCGGGCAGCCAAACTCACGTGCAATCACCTCGAGATCAATCGTCAGGCCATGGCTGTCGGCCATATCCATCATGTTGACGCCCAGTACCATCGGTACCTGCATCTCCAGCAACTGGCCACTCAGGTAGAGGTTTCGCTCCAGGTTGGAGGCATCAACGATATTGACGATGACATCCGGCTCGGGGGAGAGGATATAGTCGCGGGTGATCTTCTCATCCAGCGAGCGGGCGCTGTATCCAGCGAATAGACGCCGGGCAGGTCGACAATATCAAAGCGGGTGTTGTGAAACTCAAACTGGCCCATCTTCCGGTCAACCGTGACGCCGGGCCAGTTACCGATGCGCTGGCGAGAGCCGGTGAGCTGGTTAAACAGGGTGGATTTACCGCAATTGGGGTTGCCCAGCAGGCCAATATTGAAATGCGCGGCGCCGGCAGTCTGCTCCTGCCTGGTATCACAGCAGTTTTTGCTCATACGTTGCGAACCAGGATGTGTTGCGACATGCCCGAGCCAATAGCTATACGGCTGGCATCAAAACCTACCACCATGGCGCCACCGCGGCGCTGGATAACGTGTAATCGGGAATTGATCAGGACACCCATACTCACCAGGCGTTTTTTTAACAGTTTACCGGCTTTTACATCAATCACCCGTACATAGTCGCCGGGTTTTGCATTGGATAATGAAAAGATATGGCCGTGCAGCGGGGCCTTGGTCATTGAAGTGGAACCTCGAATTAAGTAACTGTAGGGCATTTTATCTGAAACATTTACAGATCTCAATGAGAATCATTCTCGTTTGTTGTTTAATATCAAGTTTTGATGATATTTAAGTATGGCTTTTAGCTGGCCTGTTGTGAGGTATGGATGCCTTTCTCCTAATGGTTGTTTTTGACTCAGGGTAAGTTACTGCAGCTCGGATTATTTTGTCGGAAATATTTACATTATGATGTATTAGTGTCGAGAATATTGACACATGCTAATATCCCTTATTTGAATGATTTCTGTCGTAATATATTGATTTATATGTAAAAAAATAGTTGGCGCCATATTTGCAGGCTAATAATTTAGAAACAAAGTCTTAAAAATTTGATAAATAATTTAAAGGGTTAATATGATATTTAATAATAATGCCAATAAACGGGTTGTTCTGGCTTCAATAATAATGTGCTGCAATCAGGCCTTTGCTGCCGATACCACAATTAATGCGCTGGCCGTCGATGTAGATCAGGCTAAACAGAAGGCCAATAATAATAGCCAGCAAATTGCATCTGCACAGGCGGGAGCTAAGGCAACGTCTGAAAGTCTTAATGCAGAAATTATGAATCGTATTGCTGCGGATCAGGCTTTACAAAACAGTATCAATACTATTGCGCTGACCCCAGGACCTAAAGGCGATAAGGGTGACCAGGGTTTGCAGGGTTTGCAGGGTGATACCGGCGCAATGGGTCCGCAGGGCCTTAAAGGTGATACTGGCGCAATGGGACCACAGGGCCTGAAAGGTGATCAGGGTATCCAGGGTTTGCAGGGTGATACCGGCGCAATGGGTCCGCAGGGTCTTAAAGGCGATACTGGCGCAATGGGACCACAGGGCCTGAAGGGTGATCAGGGTATCCAGGGTTTGCAGGGTGATACCGGTGCAATGGGTCCGCAGGGTCCTAAAGGCGATACTGGCGCAATGGGACCACAGGGCCTGAAGGGTGATCAGGGTATCCAGGGTTTGCAGGGTTTGCAGGGTTTGCAGGGTTTGCAGGGTGATACCGGTGCAATGGGTCCGCAGGGTCTTAAAGGCGATACTGGTGCAATGGGGCCACAGGGCCTGAAAGGAGATACCGGTGATATGGGTATGCAAGGTATTGCAGGTGCAGATGGTCAAGGCGTCATTGATGGCGTGTCTCCGGGGGACATGCTTTATTGGAATGGCTTTAGCTGGGAAGTGATTCCAGCGCCTGTTGATGCAGGTGCAGAGTCGCTGGTGCTTACTTTGATTAATGGTGTGCCAACGTGGACAGCAATGGTGAGCACGCCGATAACAGCAGGCGGTATATGCAGTAATGGCTCGAATACTGACTGTAATCCTCTGGGTTCAACCCTGGGCGCGCCTGTTGTTGACGTGTCTCCACCCGACGGTTGGGTTCAGTGTGCCGGCTTCAAAAACACATCGGCAGATGATGTCAGAGGCAATTTTATGGACAATTGCCAGAATACGACATCACTTCGAGTGCGCGTGTATGATGCCAGTGGCAGACTCGTGGAAGATGTCTTTTCAACTAATCTGACTCCGTATGATATTTGGCCTCATTGGAGTTATTTGGGTGGCACAATCCAAAAGCTGGTATCCACCAATTGGGGTAGTACAACTTTCTTTACAACTAATGATGGACGTGATGCCTGTGGTCGTACGATAGCGGCTTATTCAACTAAAACCCTCGGCACGGGCAATGGTTATGTAGCAATAATTGCGGGCGGGGCACTCGACCACTCACGTGAGTATTCCATGAACTGTGATGGCGCTGGATTGCTTGATCATACGGTGTTTATTTATAAATAGATCGCCGAGAATGTGCAGTTCATGAGCCTGATCATGGACTGTGTCGCTTTAAGAATAAAAGCCACCTTCCATAAGGTGGCTTTTTTTATTTGTTGTCGCAAGCCCTTTATTGTCGGCAGCGGACTCGGGAAGAAATATGTAAAACTAAGACCCAGTATGAGTATCTATCTTAATACTCAGGCTGATTGGTGCGGGTACCCCTTTTCCTGTCCCGTAAATAAGGCTATTCAGGCTTATAACGTTTGGTTGCCGCCAGCACATCTTCCACATGTCCCTTTACTTTCACCTTGCGCCATTCTTCCCTTAACACGCCCTTGCTGTCGATCAGGAAGGTGCTGCGTTCGATGCCGAGTAATTTTTTACCGTACATGTTTTTCATTTTGATGACATCGAACAATTTGCAGAGGGTTTCATCGGTATCGGAGAGCAACTCAAAGGGGAAGGCCTGTTTTGCCTTGAAGTTCTCGTGGCTTTTGATCGAGTCCCTGGATACGCCAAGAATGACCGTTTTGGCACGCTTGAATTTGGCGTGGTTGTCCCTGAAATCCTGGCCTTCCAGGGTGCAGCCGGGGGTGCTGTCCCTGGGGTAAAAATAAACCACCAGGTTTTTACCCTTAAAATCTTTCAGGCTAAGGGTCTGCTCGCTGGTAGCGGGCAGGCTGAAGGCGGGGACTTTTTTTCCAATACGCAGCTCTGGCATTTTCGTGTTCTCCGGGGGTAAGGGCTAGGGTGCTTCCAGGGGTGAAAAATGGGCATCCAGGTTTTGTTCGTCGCAGAGTTCCATGAACTCGTCACGCAGTTTACTGGTGGCCAGGTCATTAGGGATATCGACAATCATATTCACTGAGAACATCGGCGTACCCGTGTGGGGGGCGGGGTAGCTGTCGGTTTCCAGGTCTTCGATATTGATGTTACGGCTGGAGAGGAAGCGGGAGAGGCGATTGACGATGCCGGGGTGGTCCATGCCCACTACTTTCAGGTTATAGGCAATGGCATTTATTGGCGCCTGTTTTTCCTGCGTGGGTTTGATTAACAGGTTAAGGCGCAGGGCCTGTTCCAGCTGGTCATGCTGCTGCTGGATATGCGTTATTGCAGCTGCGCTGCCGGTGACCAGCAGGATAATGGCAAATTCACCCCCGAGGACACACATGTGGCTGTCTTCAATATTGAGGTTGTTTTCCAGCAAAATGCTGGTCAGGTCATCGACTATGCCGGGGCGGTCTTCACCTATGGCGGTTATGGCGAGTAAATTATTCATCTTTTGATTGGATCCGGGGTCTGGTTATTCTTGTTAAGGTCTATACATTATCACGTCTTCACGCCTTGTAAACCGCGGGTTTGCCAAGTACCATGTCCGGCTTAATTGTGGGAGATTAATAAGCATGTTTCGTGGCAGTATGGTGGCATTGGTCACGCCAATGCACGCAGATGGTTCGGTTGATTTTGATAGCCTGGCAAAACTGGTGGAATTTCACGTAGCGAATGGTACCTCGGCCATTATTTCCATGGGTACCACGGGCGAGTCGGCGACCCTGGATGAAAAAGAACACTGTGAGGTGATCCGGCGCACGGTCGAGATGGTGAATCATCGTATCCCGGTGATTGCCGGTACCGGTGCCAATTCAACCACCGAAGCGATTCACCTGAGCCAGTGCGCGATGCAGGTCGGTGCCGATGCCTGCCTGCTGGTCACGCCCTATTACAACAAGCCCACCCAGGAAGGTCTCTACCTGCATTACAAAGCGATTGCAGAAGCCGTACCTATGCCGCAGATTTTATACAATGTGCCGGGCCGTACCGCCTGTGACATGCTGCCGGCAACCGTGGCACGCCTCGCAGAAATATCCAATATCATTGGTATCAAGGAAGCAACCGGTGATTTGCAGCGAATGAAAGAGATCCGGGAACTTTGTGGTGATAATTTTGATCTCTACAGTGGCGATGATGCGACCGGTACCGAGTTCATGTTGCAGGGTGGCCAGGGCGTTATCTCGGTCACCAACAATGTTGCCCCCAAAGCGATGGCGATGATGTGTGCTGCGGCATTGGCGGGTGATCGTGAGCAGGCCATGGCGCTGAATAAGCCGTTGGAAATGTTACACGATAAACTGTTTGTTGAAGCCAACCCCATCCCGGTGAAATGGGCGCTGATGGAAATGGGCATGATTGAGGCCGGCATTCGCTTACCCCTAACCGTACTTTCAGCGCAGTATCATGACGTGGTGCGTGATGCCTTGCGTGAAGCAGGAATTATTTAATGATGATGGTTCGTTATTTTTTGGTGTTGTCTGTTGCTGCCCTGCTCTCGGCCTGTAGTACTGATGGTGAAGAACGACATGAGTACCTGGATAGTGCAGGCTTGCAGAATCTTGAGGTACCGCCCCAGTTAACCCGTCCCAGTAGCGGTGATGAGTTATTGATCCCCGAGCCCTCGGCCAGGGTGATGGCGGAACTGCAGAAGAACAGCCAGCTCACGGGTAACGTGGCGCCAGCCTTTAAAAACGTGCGTGTCAATTCGGAGCAGGGTATATACTGGCTGGAGCTTGAGCAGGATGCGGACAGCCTGTGGCCTCTGTTACATGACTTCCTCGCCCATGAGGGGTTAAAGGTGGAGCGGGACGAGCCACTGCTGGGTTTTGTTGATACCGAGTGGGTAAAGGAATATGAGGCCTCACGGGAAGACTCGGGTTTAATAAATAATTTATTAAGCAAGTTCTCACCCAATGTCGTGGATAAATTCCGCCTGCGACTGGAGCGTGCAGTCAACGGTAAGGGCAGTCGAATTTATGCCAGCCACAGGGGGCTGGAAAAAATGATGCTCAATGAGGGTACGCAGTGGGTGTCACGCCCCTCCGAGCCGGCATTGGAAAAAGAAATACTGTACCGGATGGTCCTGTTTGTAGGTGCCAGCAAGCTGCAGGCCGATAGTCTGTTTGCCGCCTATAAGCCATATCAGTCCCGTGTTAGAAAGCTGGGTGAAGAGGGTTCTGACTATGAAATCGTCGGCCAGCTGGATTTTGTCTGGCGTCGCCTGCTGCAGGCAATGGATCGCCTGGGCGCGGATATTGCGCGCCAGGATAAAAAGACAGGACAGCTGGATGTGCTGGTCAGTGAAATCCCCGATGCATTGCTTACCGAACTGGAAAAACAGGCCGATGAGAGCTGGTTAAATCGCATGTTACAGGGTGATAACGCGGAGCAGACACCCGAATCGGGTAAGCTGGCGGTGTTCCTGAAATTACAGCCCGCAGGTACAAGCATGCGCATGACCATGCAGTTAAGTGACGGCGTGGAAATTAAGGCCGGGCTTGCCGCTCAGTTCAGAGAGAGTTTGATTACACTACTCAAATAATCATTGCAGTGACTGGTCATTATAAAACGGGGCAGTCACTGCTGTATGTTCACACTATTAAAAAACAATAATAAACATGTTCGCCGTTTTTTCGATGGATTCGAATACACACCAGCGCAATACTAACCCCCGGGTGGTCTCCATGAAATATCTATCTTCTTTTGTTTTTCTTTGTTGTTTTGCTTCCCTTTCTTTTGCCAGTAAGCCATTGATGGATTATGACGCAGAGCAGGTAGCTGAACATACCTATGTCATTCACGGCCCATTAGAAACGCCCAACCCGAAAAATCGTGGCTTCATGAACAACCCGGCATTTATTATTGCGGACAAGGGTGTGATCGTGATTGATCCCGGTTCGAGTTATGAGGCTGGCAGCATGGTGTTGCGTAATATTCGCAAGCTGACGGATAAGCCGGTGACCCACGTATTTAATACCCATGTCCATGGTGATCACTGGCTGGGCAATGATGCCATGAGTCGCAGCTACCCCGACGCCGTAATTTTTGCGGACCCGAGGATGATTAAAAAGGCCAAAGCCGGTGAGGGGCAGAACTGGATCGAGTTAATGATGCGTACCACCGATGGCGCAACACGGGAGACACGGCTCAGTTTGCCTAACCGGGAAACGCAGCATAGTGATGAATTAAAAATCCATAACTTTAATTTTCGTATCCATTCGGTCGGTATAGGTCATAGTAATACCGATATCATGATCGAGTTTGTTGAGGATTCAGTATTGTTTACCGGTGATAACGTGGCTTACAAGCGCGTGTTGCGTATGGACGATGGGCACTTTAAGGATAATATTGCGGCCTGTGACCACGCAATTGGTCTCAACTTAAAACATTATGTGCCGGGTCATGGTCCTGCCGGGGACGTATCACTGGTGAAGGCACAGAAGCGCTATTTTGAAATTCTTTACCGCGAAGTGGGTAAGGGCTTTGATGAGGGGCTGAGTGATTTTGAAATCAAGCCCCAGGCTGTACAGGCACTGGCTGACTACCAGCACTGGGCAGGTTTTGATCTGGAAGTGGGTAAACATGTTAGCCTGGTTTTGCTGGAAATCGAAAAAAGTGAGTTCCAGTAACGACTTAGCATAGCTTTCTACAGGGAGGCTGATAAGCCAATCGTCATTTTCTTGTAAATCCCCCGCGAGGGGGGTTAATTTTCTTTAGATGTTGGATTAAAATTGTATTATCAACATCACGTTAAATGATTAAGTCTATGCCCTCGAATATGTGACCGTGATGTGGAGAGAGTGTAGTGAATTCATCGTTCATGCTAAAAATAATCACCGGTGCTACTATTCTTGGTAACCTGTCTGTTGCTTATTTTTCCTATCACCTGTTTGTTGTCGATAACTCGGAAAAACAGCTGGTGCCTGAACAGTTACAGGTTGAAGTACAGCCAAAAAGTATAAAGCCAGAGCCAGTAAAAAAGCATCCCGATTCTAATGAAGATGCAGTGGATTCGTGGAGTGATGCCAATATTCTGGGTACGGATGGTGGTTTTGCGCCGGCGCAGCTCGGTCGTTCTTATTGAGCATATACGGGATGCCTGATCCAGGCTATTGATGCGGTGCAGGCAGTCCGCCCGCACCATTAAACACAGTTGTTATTTATTATTCACGATCATCGCGTAAGCAGAATGGTTGTGTATTGACTCAAAATTTTCTGATTCCAGGATATAAGACGTGATGCGTTTATCATCATTCAGGCGCGCTGCTACATCGCGTACCATGTCCTCGACAAATTTAGGATTATCGTAGGCGCGCTCTGTCACCAGTTTTTCATCCGGTCGCTTCAGCAGGCCGTAGAGTTCGCAGGATGCTTCCTGTTCAACAATATCGATCAGGTCCTCGATCCAGACAAAGCCCTTGGTACGCACATTCACGGTTACATGTGAACGCTGGTTATGTGCGCCGTATGCGGATATTTTCTTCGAGCAGGGGCACAGGCTGGTCACCGGGACCACGACTTTAATGGATACATGGTTTTCGCCGTCTTCGCGGGAACCAATAAATGAAACCTGGTAATCCAGCAGGCTTTCAACACCGGTAGCCGGCGCCTTTTTATTTACGAAGTAGGTGAAGCGCATTTCGATGTGGCCACATTCTGCATCCAGTCGTTCGGTCATCTCCGATAACATTTCGCGGAAGGACTCAACGGTGATTTCACGCTCATGGCTGTTGAGTATCTCAACAAAGCGTGACATGTGGGTGCCCTTGAAGTGGTGGGGCAGATCGACATACATGTTAAAGTCAGCGACGGTATGCTGGACATTGCCTGAACGGTCCTTAACCTGGACGGGATGGCGTATATCTTTGATGCCAACTTTATTAATGGCTATGTGGCGTCGGTCTGCCGTATTTTGTACGTCAGGGATAGTATTCGCATCGATCATCGATCTAGTTCTCTTCGGTGTAGCGTACGCTGGCCCGTTCGGTTTCCCACAGGGTTAGAGCACTGACTTGTACAGTTTCATTATTGAGCCGTTTTGAAATTTCCGAATACAACCAGGCGGCAATATTTTCTGCCGTGGGATTGATCTCGGTAAACGGTTCAAGCTCATTCAAATAACGGTGGTCAAGCTGGTCGCATACTTCATTGGCGGTCTGTTTCATCTGCTTGAAATCAATGGCAATACCGATTTCATTCAGTGCCGTGGCCTCAACTTCAAGCTCGACTTTCCAGTTATGGCCGTGCATACGACTGCATGCCCCCGGGTAGTCACGCAGGGTATGAGCCGAAGCGAAATCTGTTAAAACTTTCAGCGTGTATTTGATGGCCATGATTATAACTAAAAAGAACCGAGTAAAACCGCAGGATTCTATAGGGTTTTGGCTGTATTAGCAATTACTCACGTTGCCTGGCGGCGGCAATGATGCCTTTGGCATCCAGCCCGCATTCGGCGAGTAACTGCGCTGAACTGCCGTGTTCCACAAACCGGTCAGGCAAGCCCAGGTTGATGATATTGCAGGGTAATTGACTGGATAGCAGGTATTCATTAATGGCGCTACCGGCGCCGCCTTCAACGGCATTTTCCTCGATCGTCAGCAACAGCCGGTGCTCCCGGGCCAGTTGCTCGACCAGTTCCGTATCCAGTGGCTTGATGAAACGCATATTGGCTACCGTCGCATTAAGGTCCTCGGCGGCCTCCAGCGCGGCGGAGAGCATGCTACCAAAGGCGAGGATGGCGATATCGCTACCCTGGCGGCAGATCTCACCCTTACCTATGGGTAGTGCCTGCATTTCGTGCTGGAGCACTGTGCCCGGGCCCTGTCCCCGAGGGTAGCGTACTGCGGCCGGGCCGTTATGCTGGAAGCCGGTATAGAGCATCTGTCGGCATTCATTTTCATTGGCTGGCGCCATGATCAGCATATTCGGGATGCAGCGCATAAAGCTCAGATCAAAGTTGCCTGCATGGGTGGGGCCATCTGCACCCACCAGTCCGGCGCGGTCTATGGCAAACAGCACCGGCAGGTTTTGCAGGGCAACATCGTGGATGAGCTGGTCATAGGCGCGCTGCAGGAAGGTGGAATAGATCGCCACTACCGGTTTTAGGCCTTCACAGGCCATACCGGCGGCGAGGGTCACGGCATGCTGCTCGGCAATGCCGACATCGTGATAGCGCTCGGGAAAGCGTTCGGAAAACTCAACCAGGCCGGAGCCTTCACGCATTGCCGGGGTGATCGCAATCAGGCGCTGGTCCTGGTCGGCCATATCGCAGATCCAGTCGGAAAAGACCTGGGTATAGGTGGGCTTGTCCGATGAGGCCTCCAGCTTGTCGCCGGTTTCCGGGTCGAAGCTAGCGACGCCATGATACAGGCAGGGATTGTCCTCTGCGGGTTTAAAGCCCTTGCCCTTGTGGGTTACCACGTGCAGTAGTCTTGGACCGGTCTGGTTTTTCAGGTTGCGTAAAATGGTGACCAGGGTAGGGATATCGTGGCCGTCCACCGGGCCAAAATAATTGAAACCCAGTTCTTCAAACAGGGTGCCGGGTACCACCATGCCCTTGACGTGTTCTTCGGTGCGCTTCGCCAGCTCCCACATGTTAGGTATGTGGGACAGCACACGCTTACTGCCGCTGCGCATGGTGGAGTAGACCTTGCCCGAGAGGATTTTGGCCAGGTGCTTGGATAGCCCGCCGACATTGGGCGAGATCGACATCTCATTGTCGTTGAGTATTACCAGGATATCCGCATCCGTATCACCGGCGTGGTTTAGTGCCTCAAATGCCATGCCGGCAGTCATCGCCCCATCACCGATCACGGCCACGGTTTTCTGTGATGATCCCTGTTGGCTGGCGGCCATGCTCATACCCAGTGCGGCGCTGATAGAGGTACTGGAATGGCCAACACCAAAGGTGTCATAGGGGCTTTCTTCACGTTTGGGAAAGCCAGAAAGCCCATTATGCTGGCGCATGCTCTGCATCTGTTCCCGGCGTCCGGTGATGATTTTATGCGGATAGGTCTGGTGGCCCACATCCCAGATGAGCTTGTCGTTAGGCGTGTTGTAGACATAATGCAGCGCCAGCGTCAGCTCCACTGTACCCAGGCCGGCAGATAAATGGCCACCGGTACTGGCCACGGACTGGATCAGGAACTGGCGTAGCTCATCGGCCAGGTCTGGCAGCTGGGCAATAGCCAGTTCGCGCAGGTCGGCGGGGGAATTGATCTGTTCCAGTAGCTGGAATGGATTGTTGTTTATTTCAGACATAATCGCCTAGTGTTCCCGCTCAACAATATAAGCGGAGAGTTGCCGCAGTGTATCAGCTGGCGCATCAAAAATATCCAGTGACTGCAGGGCCTGTTGATGCAGTTGCCAGGCATGCTCACGTGCGCCCTCCAGGCCTAGCAGGGCAGGATAGGTGGGTTTGTTCTGTTCGACATCGGAGCCCTGTGGCTTGCCCAGGGTTGCCGTATCGGCAGTAACATCCAGTACATCATCGTGGATCTGGAAGGCGAGGCCGACACAATGGGCGTAGGTTGCCAGTCGCTCTAATGTTGCGGCGCTGACCTCCGGGCTGCACATCGCGCCCAGTAAAACACTGGCCTTGATCAATGCCCCGGTTTTCAGGCAGTGCATGTTTTCAAGCTGTTCCAGTGTCAGGGTTTTACCGACCGAGTCCAGATCTATGGCCTGGCCGCCGGCCATGCCGATGGAGCCACTGGCCTCGGCCAGCAGGCTTATCATTTGGAGTCGGTTATCTGCCGAGCAGTTCATTGCCGGGTCCTTGGCGAGTATTTCAAAGGCCAGTGCCTGCAGTGCATCGCCGGCAAGGATCGCCGTGGCCTCATCGAAGGCCCTGTGGCAGGTGGCGCGACCGCGGCGTAAATCATCATCATCCATGGCGGGCAGGTCATCGTGTACCAGCGAATAGGCGTGAATGATCTCTACTGCACAGGCACAGGCATCCAGTTGTTCTAACGGCAGCCCAAGGGCCTGGCCAGCGGCATAGACCAGTACCGGCCTGACGCGCTTGCCACCACCGATAACCGCGTAGCGCATGGCTTCCTGTAAATGGGCCTCAGGTCCGCTGGGTCGTGGTAGCCAGTTATCCAGTGCCTTGTCGACACGCTCACAGTACAGCTTTAATGTATTTTTGAATGAAGAATTGTCTTGCATGATTTATTCGTCAAGATCGAATGGCTTTTCCAGAAGTTCGCCATTTTTCTCCACGAGTTTCTCGACTTTCTGCTCTGCACTCTGTAGTGCCTGCTGACAGCTGGCGGTTAATGCGATGCCCTTCTCGAAGTGTTTTAGCGCCTCTTCCAGGGACAGGTCGCCCTGTTCCATGTCATCGACCAGTTCTTCCAGTTCGGACAGGGATTTTTCAAAATTAACGGTTTTGCGTGCCATGTGAATGAAATACGATTGAATTTAGATCGGGTAAGGTACTGTTTTAGGCGGCCTTAAGCAAGTGCTGGCGACTTAAATGTCGAGCAATTCACTGACCCTGTGAACCGGGATGACGGTCATGCCTTTTGGCATATCCTGTTTTTTGGGCATATTTTCCTTGGGTATGACCGCGTGGGTAAAGCCGTGTTTGGCGGCTTCCTTGATGCGTTCCTGGCCATTGGGTACCGGGCGTATTTCGCCGGCAAGACCGATTTCACCAAAGGCAATCATTT
>JAOUMO010000183.1 GCA_029881425.1 Gammaproteobacteria bacterium | reverse complement strand
ACGTATGGCAAAACACGCCCCTGAACTCCGGGCGGCCGGTATCAGCCGGATCAATGTCAGCCTCGATAGCCTTGATGCCGCTAAATTCAAGCAACTGACCGGCGGCAAGCTGGACAAGGTCATAGCCGGCATCATGGCCGCCAAAGAGGCCGGCATCAAACCCATCAAGGTCAATATGGTACTGATGAAGGACATTAATGACGATGAAGTCGAGGCCATGGTTGAATTCTGCGCCCGACACAGCCTGACCCTGCGCTTTATCGAAACCATGCCCGTCGGCGACATGGGCCGCAATGCCAGCCATAACTACGTTAACCTGCAACAGATTAAGCAACGCCTGGCCAAAAGCTTTGAACTGATTCCTGGCGTTATGCCCGGTGGTGGCCCTGCCCGCTATATGCAGGTTGCCGGCACCGATATCAATATCGGCTTTATTACCCCCATGTCCCAGCACTTTTGTGAAACCTGTAACCGGGTTCGCCTGTCTGTGGATGGCACTATCTATACCTGCCTGGGGCAGGATCACAACCTTGAGCTACGCCCTCTATTGCGCGCGGGCATTAGTGATGAAGAACTGGAACAGGCAATTCGCACCGCGGTTAATCTAAAACCTGAAAAACATGAATTTAATGAGAAACCGGAAAAAATTCTGCGTTTCATGTCCTACACCGGCGGTTAACTTACCCCGAAATTAAAACGCGTGGTGCGAGCTGGCACTGACACGGTAACTGTCATCGTTAAGGCTGACACCATAATCAATGCGCAGGTCAAGATTCACAAACGCCGGTATCTTCCAGCGTATGCCTACGCCAACTACCGTCTTCAAACCGCCGTGCCCGATTTCCCTTATTGAATCGTAGGTATTGCCAATATCAGAAAACGCCACGTATCTTAAATTTTTATAGTCATCATCGGGCGTTAAATATTCGATATTCATCAACAATAAGGCATTACCCTTGAACTCATCGCTCTCGTACCCTCGCAGGTCACTATTACCTCCCAGCGAGAAGGCGCTGTCGTTTAATACATCATCGGTGGCATAACCCAGTATCGTCTGCACATTCAAGTTGTCATCGGGGCGTGAATCAAAACGGTAATAGCTCTTATAATATAGCCGGTGTTTAAAAAAACTCGCATCACTACCAAGATCCCTGTCTGCAAAATCCAGCTTATAACCAAAACTACGACCACCGCGATTATATGCATATTCATGCACCAGGCGATAACCATACTCAAAACCCAGCATGAGCGTATTTACCTCATCCAGCAAGGCACCGGATACCACACCCTCATAACTACGATTGATATGAGCCAGGTCCAGCCCCATAAACCAGCCGCGATTAACCCCCCTGCGATTTAACCATTTAAAAAGGCCTACCCCCAGCGCACGATCAATGACATTATGATCCTCAGTGCCCTCGTTAACTGTAACTGAATTATCCTCAGACAACCTGAAGCTCAATGCAAACTTACTATCATTCACATTCGGATAACTATAGGTAATACGATGCTGCTTTTCACTTATACCCGATACATGGCCACGGTTAAAAACCCGATAACGCAACCTGTGATTGAGGCCAAAAAGATTATCCCATTGCAACTGGACACCAAGATGCACCTGGTTTTCATCTGATCTCAGGCGGGGAATAAGTAGCACGTAATAACGCTCATGCAGGAGATAAACAACATCAACGGAATCTGTATCCTCTCCCCCTGCAGTGTAATCTTCGGCCAGGTAATACTCGACGGACCTGAACAGGCCGGTATCCATCATCGCCTGTGCTGATGCCTCTATCTTTTTAATATCAAGCACATCACCTTCCCTGAACGTCAATTGACGCTGCAATAGAGAATCCTGAGTTACAAAATTACCTTCATAACTAATTGTCCTTACATGTGATACAGCAACAGCAGAAAAACTGAACACGCTTAGAATAAGTAAACAAAAGATATTTTCTGTCTTTAGCATATTACTCTTTTGATTCGAGCACCCCATTGGTGCAGTACCAGCCCAAACAACACACAGGCTGTGCCTGAAAAAATATAAGCACTTAATAGCTCATGATTAAACCAGAAACCCAGGAATAATGCTGTAACGGGCGTTAACAGGGTAATTAATGCAACTGTCGATGCCTGCAAATTGGCCAGCAAATAGTAATAACTAACAAAACCAACAAGTGAGCCCATAACACCTAGATAAACAATAGACCAAATCGCCCTTAAAGACAGTACCCCAGGCAGGGGATCCGCATACAAAACATAAACCAGGAAAAACAATGGCAATGCAAACAAAAGACCACCCGTCGTCACCACCAGTGCAGGCAGACCTGAATCAATGCGCTTAATCCAGATTGCACTGACCGAATGCAACACCACGGATAACAACACAGCCAGGATCCCCCAGACCGCGTAGTCACCAAAGCTGATTTGTTCAAAGAATATAATCGACAGGCCTGATAAGCCCAGTAAGGCACCACTAATTTTCATCAACCCCAGGCTTTGCTCGCCCAGGAAGTAAGCCGCCAGCAGTGCAGTAATAATCGGCGTCAAGCCGAATATAACGGAGATTAAACCCGATGAAATATATTGCGCCCCCCAATAAACAGGCATCATTGCACCGAATATAGCTAGCCCGGATGCAAAATAGGCATGGCATGCCTGCCCGGTTAACGGCAGCCGTTTATAATTCAACAACAACAATAACAGGGCAAGCATGGCGCCAATAAACATACGTGCAAAAATAGCGAAAATAAACCCTGCACCTTCCGTGCTCCATTTGATAGCCAGCGGCGTCGTTGACCATATAAGCACCACCGCTATATATGCCAGTAATATTCTCATTATCTGCTTCCTGTCCACCTTTTTCCTCCCGCCTGTACACCAATCCGATACATCAATCCGCCACCCACTACCCGCTAGCAGGCATAAAAAAAGCCACAATTCCTGCGAATCTGTGGCTCTTTTTTGAAACTGTCTCTGAAAAACTGTCAGGTCATATTACAAGCACACAGGCATTCTGCCACACACCAGCGCAGGCGTAGGACAGAAAGCTTAATAATTGGATGCAACATGCAATTTTTCATGTCATTAAGATTGTGTTAATCGCCATCTTTTGTCAAGATACGGAATCGATATTGTTGTAAAAAAACAGGCCTGTTGTTTATGTCAATTAAAAATATATGTATTTTAGGTGGTAGTGGCTTTGTCGGCACACATTTAGCTAGTCAATTATGCGGTGAAGGAAAATCTATCAGGGTCATTACGCGCAGGCGTGACCACTGCAACCACCTGATGGTTTTACCTAATATAGATATCATCGAAGCCAATATCCATGATCAGCAGGTACTGGAACAGCAATTCAAGGGGATGGATGCGGTCATTAACCTGGTGGGCATACTCAATGAACGGCAACATAATGGTGATGGCTTCAGGCAAATCCATATCGAGCTGCCACGTAAAATCCTTAATGCATGCCACCATAACAAGGTTCCTCGTGTTCTCCATATGGGCGCCCTAAATGCAGATGCCAACTCTAGCCCGAGCAATTACCTGCGCACCAAAGGTGAAGGTGAAAATCATATTCATGCCTTTGCTGGCAAAATTAATGTCACCAGCTTCAGGCCGTCAGTCATCTTTGGTGAAGACGATAGCTTTGTAAACCGTTTTGCAGGCATCCTGAAAATGACACCGCTGATGTTTCCATTGGCCTGCTCATACACCCGATTTGCACCGGTCTATGTAAACGATGTTGCACACCAGTTTGCCAGTGCGCTCGAAGACAAAACCAGCTATGGCAAACGCATTGATTTATGCGGTCCCAAAGAATACACACTAAAACAACTGGCTGAATATATCGCGACAAATATGGGACTAAAAACCAAAATCATCCCCTTACCCGATATTTTTGCACAGATCCAGGCACATATTTTTGAGTGGGTACCAGGAAAACCCTTCTCACTGGATAATTTCCAGACATTACAGGTTGATAGTATTTGTCAAAATGGCATCAGGATGCCTACCACTATCGAATCGATCCTACCCTATACACTTGGCAATAAAAAACAACAATCGATACTGGACAAACAACGCCAGCAGGCATGTCGATAATTAAAACATTGATACCTCCTGGAACACACATATTCGCTGCTAATAGCAGCGAATAACCTGGAACACAGGACTTAATGCTTACAATAAAAAACTCGGAATTTATACAATCTATTATACGGATATCCATAGGACTATTGACCTATGCCTATGTCTCCTCAGGCATCGGCATAGGTTATTTTGAAGTTACAACTGAAAAATTATTCTTATTTGCCAAACTATTCTTTGGTTTTAGCTTCCTTGTCATATGCAGCATATTCTGGATACCCGTCTCAAAAATTCGCCGCTATATTTCACTGT
>JAOUMO010000182.1 GCA_029881425.1 Gammaproteobacteria bacterium | reverse complement strand
AATAGTCAATGCCGGCGGCGATATTAAAGCCATCGGCCGTCACGGTGATCGCCCCTGGCATATTGGTATTCGCCATCCACGCCCGGAACCACGCCAGAATGGCGACGTACTGGCCGCCATTAACATTAACGACAATGAATGTATTTTTACTTCCGGTGACTATGAACGCTTTTATGATTATCAGGGCAAACGTTACCACCACATACTCGATCCTCGTACCGGCTGGCCTGCCGATCAGACCATGTCGGTTACTGTCATTCATTCTGATGCATCCCTGGCCGATGCGGCCGCGACCGCATTGTTTGTTGCCGGCCCCAAAGACTGGCAGACCATCGCCAGAAAAATGCATTTACGTGACGTGATGCTGGTCGATAAACAGGGACAGATCTATGTCACTCCTGAGATGGCCGAACGACTGGAATGGATAAGCCCTGATGACCAGCCCATCGTCACCCCATCACTCACAGGATCCGCGGCGAGTGAATAAAATAACCCGCGCGGATATTCTACTGCTGCTACTGGTCGTCACGCTGCTGCCCTTTGTTTACCGTTATTACTGGCAGGACACCCTCGCCGGTGAAAAAGCGCTGATTTATGTCCGCGATAAACCTGTCAAAGAAATAAGCTTGCATAAAAACCGGCAGATCAGTATTGATGGCGCTCTGGGCAAAAGCACCTTACAAATTGAAAACGGGAAAATTCGCTTTATTGATTCGCCCTGCACCACCAAAATGTGTATTCAAAAAGGCTGGCATAATCACAGTGGTGATTTTAATGCCTGTTTGCCTAACGGGATCAGCTTTGAAATTATCAGTACGGCTAAAAATGACAAACCACAATTTGATAGCATCAACTTCTAGGATCGGGATCTCGTACTGTTGAAAATTACGATTAAAAGTACTCCGGAAGATCACCGTATTGCCTGGCTGACCGCACTGGCGATCAGCATCCATATTCTGGAAAGCAGTCTGCCCAGCCCGGTTCCCGGACTCAAACCCGGACTGGCGAACATCATCATCATTACCGTGTTATGTCAGTTCGGCTGGCGCACTGCCGCCTGGGTCAGCATGTTGCGCGTACTGGTCGGCAGTTTGATCCTGGGGACTTTTTTATCACCCACTTTTATGCTGAGCCTGTCCGGTGCTACCGCCAGCATCCTCGCCATTGGACTGGCAAGCCGTATTCCCGGCCGTGGCTTCAGTGCCATCGGTTATAGCCTGCTTGCCTCCATCAGCCATATCAGCGCCCAGTTTATAACGGCCTATCTACTTTTTATTCCTCATCCCGGTCTATGGCGTTTGTTTCCGGTTTTGTTAACTTTTGCCATCGTACTTGGAATTTTCAACGGTATAATCAGTCTATTATTATTAAAACGAGTGACCTGAAAACCCTGTGACCACCCTGGCCCAAACAACACCGATAACCTCTTCTGACCGTTTAAGTATGACGCTGTTTTTTGCCCTGGCGTTTCATGCCATTGTGATCCTCGGTGTCAGCTTTGATTTATCGGATGACATGAATAACCCGCCATTGACCACGATGGAAATCACCCTGGTACAAAACCATTCAGAAGAAGCCCCCGAAGATGCCGACTATCTTGCCCAGGCAAATCAAATGGGCGGCGGTAACATCGAAGAAAAAGTGCATGATCAAAGTCCTTTTTCCAACCCGGAACCCACTCCCAACGATGGCTTTGCCCCCGCCGGGGCCGAATTTATTTCTCCCCCGGCGCCCCAGCCCAAACCGGCGCAGCAGGAAATTCTGTCCGTGCTAGAAGCAGAACAAAAAACCCTGAGCGAACCTTTAACCGAACCCTTACCGGAATTACCGGAAACCGTGACGGCCGCCCAATTGCTTGAACGCAGCCGCCAGAAGATTGCGAACATGAGCGCCAAGATCAATCGCCTGAAAAAAACCTATCATGTCACGCCCAAGCGCACTTATGTACGGGGAGCTAACGCCAGAGAATACCGCTTTGCCAGTTATCTGGATGCCTGGCGCGCCAAGGTCGAGCGGATCGGGAATCTGAATTATCCTGAAGCCGCCTTACGGGAAAAACTGGATGGCCGTCTGTTGCTGGATGTCGCCATCAACCCCGACGGCAGCTTAAAAGATGTCCGTGTATTGCAATCCTCCGGCCACAAGATCCTGGATGAAGCGGCACGCCGGATAGTACGCCTCGCCGCCCCCTTTCCACCTTTGACTGAAGACATTAAACAGGACACCGATGTTCTGCACATTCCCCGGGTCTGGTATTTCAAAAGCGGCGTCGGTTTACAAACCCAGTCACAATAGTGATGAAACCAGCGTCAATTTTTTGTATAAAAAATACATACACAGAATCAATCGTATAAAAAAATCGGACTATGACCCCTTTTACGCTTGCAGCAAGGCCCGGCCTACATAATACTTTCCAGATGACTTCTCAAAGCCAGTTTCGCAACCAGTTTCTTATTGCCATGCCGGCATTACAGGATCCCAATTTTTCTCATACCGTCACCCTGCTTTGTGATCATAGTCATGAGGGAGCGATGGGCCTGATCATCAACCGCCCCACTTCACTCAATCTGGGGGGGCTGGCCGCTCAACTGGGTATCGACATAGGCGATCCGGATATGGCAAATGTGCCTGTTTATCATGGCGGGCCGGTACAACCGGAACAGGGGTTTATCCTGCACTCCCCCATAGGGGAATGGGACAGCACCATGGAAATCAATCCGCAGCTGGCCATGACAGTTTCACAGGATATTATCGAAGCCATAGCCCTTGGCGTTGGCCCGAAGCATTTTCTGATCGCACTGGGTTATGCCGGCTGGGGTGCCGGCCAGCTGGAAGAAGAAATAGCCACCAATGCCTGGCTCAACAGCCCGGCCGACAATCAAATTATTTTCTCAACCCCGGTTGATGAACGTTGGCAGGCCGCCACCAGCATTCTAGGGATCGACCTCAACCAGCTTTCCAATGATGTGGGACACGCGTGAGCCGAACCGTACTGGGCTTTGATTGTGGCACCAAAAAAATAGGGATTGCAGTGGGTCAGGAAGTCACCTGCACGGCCACCGCGCTGATCACGGTCATGCATAAAGACAACAAGCCCGACTGGGAGGCCATTAGCCGGATTTTTCAGGAATGGCAACCGGACTTATGCGTTGTTGGCCTGCCCCTGTTTGATGGTGAAGAGCAGCCCATGACCCAGACCGCAAGACGTTTTGGTAATCAGCTAAAAGGCAGGTACAATCTCCCGGTTGAAATGATGGATGAAGAATTGAGTTCCCGTGAAACGGCTTCGATTCTACGGGACAGTCCGAACCACGGCAGGAAACTGGCGAACCAGCCGGTTGACCATATTGCAGCTCAGCTTATATTACAAAGCTGGCTTAATACTAAAAACAAAATATAAAGCGAATAGACAAATGACCCAGGTCACTGATGTCACTACCCTGCTGGATTCCATTGCCAGCCAGCTCAGGCAGAATCTGCAGCAACGCGGTATCTCTGATCCTGATTTATCCGATGTCGGCATGATAGGCATTCATTCTGGCGGCGCCTGGGTAGCCAGGGAACTGCATGCGAAATTACGGCTCAAGCAGCCTTTGGGCACCTTAAACATCAGCTTCTATCGTGACGACTTTACCCGTATTGGCATGCATCCTCAGGTGCAGCCTTCCGAGCTACCTTTTGATATTGAAGATCGCCATATTATTCTGGTCGATGATGTCTTGCAGACCGGACGAACCATTCGTGCTGCGCTCAATGAAATTTTTGATTATGGCCGTCCCGCATCGGTGACACTGGCCGTATTAGTTAAACGGAGTGGCAGTGAGCTTCCGATTTGTGCCGATGTCTGCGGCACTCAACTTGATCTTGCTGACAATCAACACATCAAACTGACCGGACCCGATCCGTTGGAGCTGAAGGTACACACAGATTCATGACACGCCATAAAGATATCCAGTTTGACAAGCAGGGCCGACTGCGCCACTTCCTGACAACCGAAGGACTGTCCCGCTCTTTATTAGAGGACATTCTGGACTACGCAGAAAATTTTGCCTCCGTCGTCAACAAACCGGTAAAAAAAGCGCCGCTGTTACGCGGCAAGACCATCGCCAATCTGTTCTTTGAAGCCAGCACCCGCACTCGCACGACCTTTGAACTGGCTGCCAAGCGTTTATCCGCCGATGTCATCAACATCAACATACAAACCTCGGCGACAAAAAAAGGCGAAAGCCTGCTCGACATGCTACGCAATCTCGAAGCCATGCATTGCGACATGTTTATCGTGCGTCATATGCAAAGCGGCGCGGCCCACTTTATTGCCCAGCATGTCGCGCCCCATATCAGCGTCATCAATGCCGGTGATGGCAGTCATGCCCATCCGACCCAGGCCATGCTCGACGTTTTTACCATTCGACGCCACAAGCCGG
>JAOUMO010000181.1 GCA_029881425.1 Gammaproteobacteria bacterium | reverse complement strand
ATCGAGGACACGGAATCGATAGTCCCGTCAACTATCATACGTTGGCGCTTAACTTCGAACATATAAGTCAGCTATAGATTCCCTCTGTTCCCATACGTGAATAACAATATCAGTGATTTTTTCTATATTTCTAACTTATTCCAAATCCGGATCACAATAGTATATAAACTTATATAATAACGAGGTATACATCATATAAAATAAATAAACTTACTACTTACCCGATGGATAAAACCGAAATGAAATGGCTGGATAAAATATCCCTACCCACACTGATTGTTATTACATTAATGTTAGGACTGGCTCCCTTTGTTCCGGAACCACATTTGTGGGAAAAACTGAAAATGCTATTTGCCGGTGAATTAACTCGTCCTATTGATATTTTTGATTTGCTCCTGCACGGTACACCCGCAGTGCTTCTTGCTACCAGACTAATACGCTTACGTTTGCCAAAATAAAAAAGGGATCGGAGTGATCCCTTTTTCTTATTATTGCAGGCGATGTTCCCTAAGGCAGGTATCAGAACGGGATATCATCATCAAAATCACCCGCGGGTGCAAAAGAAGAATCCTGCGGCTGAGATTGATATGAAGATCCTGCGCCACTATTAGCGGATGTAGCGGATGAATCCTGGTTATAACTGGCACTGCCACCCTTGCTATCAAGCATCTGCATTTCATTGGCGACAATTTCAGTCGTGTAACGATCCTGACCGTCCTTATCCTGCCACTTGCGAGTCTGCAGTTTGCCTTCGATATATACCTTTGAACCTTTTTTCAGATATTCACCGGCAATTTCAGCCAGACGACGGAAAAACACCACCCGGTGCCATTCGGTCTTCTCAACGGTTTCACCGGTATTTTTGTCCTTCCAGCTTTCGGATGTGGCCAGCGTAATATTAGCCAGCGCCCCCCCATTCGCGGAATAACGTACTTCCGGATCCTTGCCCAGATTACCAATCAAAATAACTTTATTAACACCTTTTGCCATATCTATCTCCCCTATCTGAGCATGTCTAATGTATTACGTTTGCGTGCATATTATCCTGAACCACCCTGTTCAGGCCTGTATTAAAAATTAAAGCCGTACTACTAATAATAGCCGGGTCTTATCTTGCTGCCGAATAGGCATAAAGCGCTTCCATATCCAGCTTTTTTCTGTCCACTTTCAGAAAGGCGATCCCGTCTTCGGCAATAATCGTGGCTTCTTCCACACCTTCGATTGCGGTCAGCTCCTTCACCAGGATCTGTGCCTGGGTTTTGTCAATTTCCCCCAGGTTCAGCAACTGGCTGCTAAAGTACTGTGGCTGGCGCATAGTATAAGCCAAAAATAGCCAGACGGCCGCCGTCAGCGCATTAAATATAAACACCGCATTCGCATCCCAGTGCTGGCTGATCCAGCCTCCGGCCAGTCCGCCGGCAAAAATGCCCAGAAACTGGGAGGTGGTATACACCCCCATCGCCGTGCCTTTATGTGCCACCGGTGCCAGTTTGGCCACCAGCGAGGGCAAGGTCGCTTCAAGCAGATTAAATGCGCAAAAAAACAACAATAACACGAACACCATACCAGCTACAGTGCCGCTCAGCAGATCCAGCCCAATTTGAGACAGAATCAGCACCAGAACGGCGCCAATCAAAACCTCACGAACCTTACGTTTTTTCTCAGCCAGAATAATGAACGGCGCAATGATCAGCATCGACAGTCCCAGCACCGGTAAATACACCTTCCAGTGATTCGCCACATCCATTCCCAGCTGGTTTTGCAGCAGACGGGGCACCACCACAAAGGTGGCCATCAGGTTCAGGTGCAAAATAAATATGCCGATATCCGCCCGTAATAACTGGCTGTCTTTCACCGCCTTATGAAACCAGTTCAACTCCAGCTCGGTGTCCCGATGAAAACGGCTGATCACCGGTTTGGGCACGAGGGTCAGAATAATAATGATCCCGCCCACCGCTAATAAGGCCGTGGTCCAGAAAATACCGGGGACACCAAACCAGCCGTGTAAAATCGGCCCGGCCACCATGGCGACCGCAAACGACAGCCCGATGCTGATCCCGATCAGCGCCATCACTTTTATACGGTGTTCCTCCCGGGTCAGATCCGCTGCCAGCGCCATCACCGCACTGGCAATCGCTCCGGCTCCCTGCAGGGCCCGTCCCATAATCACCCCGATCATGGTGTCGGACATCGCGGCCACCACGCTCCCCAGGGCAAACACCACCAGTCCGGCAATGATCACCGGTTTACGACCGATCCTGTCTGAGAGCATCCCCATGGGGATCTGAAATATCGCCTGGGTAAATCCATATATCCCCATCGCCAGCCCGGCCAGGGTCATGGTGTAGCCCTCCAGCTCGGTGGCATACAGCGTAAAAACCGGCAGGATCATGAACAGACCCAACATACGGGAGGAAAAAGTCCCGGCTAAAGCCAGGGCAATCCGGCGTTCTGTGCCCGTCATGTGACCAGGGGTAGGGGATTGCATTTTATTGGTCACTTTTTCTGGCTTACCTCATTGAAATGGAAAATAGGTTTGGCTCATACCCGACGAGCAGCGTATATTAGCAGGTTGACTGTTTAATGAAAAAATAAAAGATGGATACGATTCATATTCGTGGGGCTCGCACCCACAACCTGCAAAATATTGACCTTGATCTGCCCCGTGACAAACTGATTGTTATCACCGGCCTGTCCGGCTCAGGCAAATCATCCCTGGCATTTGATACCATTTATGCGGAGGGGCAACGCCGTTATGTTGAATCCCTGTCGGCCTACGCAAGGCAATTTCTGTCGGTCATGGAAAAACCCGATGTGGATCACATTGAAGGTTTATCGCCCGCTATATCCATCGAACAAAAATCAACATCCCACAATCCGCGTTCAACGGTCGGCACGATCACCGAAATTTACGATTACCTGCGCCTGCTCTATGCGCGTGCCGGTGAACCCCGTTGTCCTGAACATGATCAAACATTAAATGCACAAACCGTAAGCCAGATGGTGGATCATGTGCTCGCTCTGCCTGAAGGCAGCAAACTCATGTTACTGGCACCAATAGTTGAAGCGCGCAAGGGTGAGCATGAACAGGTGTTCGACCGTCTGCGTTCAGAAGGATTCATTCGTGCGCGCGTGAATGGCAAAGTCATTGAACTGGATCAGGCACCCAGGCTGGAGCTACACCAGAAGCATACTATCGAAGCTGTGGTTGATCGGTTTAAAGTCCGCGCCGATATTCAATCCCGTCTGGCGGATTCCTTTGAAACCGCATTAACACTCAGTGATGGTCTTGCGCGTATCGCCTGGATGACCGATGACGACGAGGATCACCAGCCTGGCGAAGAAAAGAAGGATCAGATTTTCTCTGCCCGTTATGCCTGTCCGGTTTGCGGTTATTCCATCTCTGAACTCGAACCGCGTTTGTTCTCGTTTAATAATCCCGCTGGTGCCTGCCCCACCTGTGATGGTCTGGGTGTACGCCAGTTCTTTGATCCTTCACGCGTCGTCGCCAATCCGGAGTTAAGCCTCAGCAGTGGTGCCGTACGCGGATGGGATCGCCGCAATGTGTATTACTTCCAGTTATTAAATTCATTATCACAGCATTATGACTTTGATATGGATTGTCCGTATAACGAACTGCCGGAATCGATTAAGACCCTCCTCCTCTATGGCAGTGGCGATGAAGAAATAGAGTTTACCTATTACAACGACAAGGGCGGCGAATATCGCAAGCTGCAGGCCTTCGAAGGCATTATCAATAATATGCAACGGCGTTACCGCGACACCGAATCCAATGTGGTGCGCGATGAACTGGCTAAATATATGAGCCAGCAGGCCTGCCCGGATTGTCAGGGAGCACGACTCAATCATGCTGCACGTCATGTGTTTATACTGGACAAACCGCTGCCGGCCATTGCCAACATGCCGATTGATGTCGCAATGGAATTTTTCCAGCAGCTTACCCTGCCCGGCCACCGCGGCGAAATCGCCAGTAAGATAGTCAAAGAAATCATTCAACGGCTGGAGTTCCTGGTGAATGTCGGCCTCAACTATCTGTCACTGGCACGCAGCGCCGATACCTTATCCGGTGGTGAAGCACAACGCATCCGGCTGGCCAGTCAGATCGGTGCCGGTCTGGTCGGGGTGATGTATGTACTCGATGAACCGTCGATCGGATTACATCAACGTGACAATACCCGTCTGTTAAACACGCTGACTTATTTACGTGATATCGGTAACACCGTCATTGTGGTTGAGCATGATGAAGAAGCGATCCTCAGTGCGGATTATGTCGTCGACATTGGCCCCGGTGCCGGTGTGCACGGTGGACATATTATTGCTCAGGGCACACCGCAACAGGTGATGGATAATCCAGACTCACTTACCGGCCAGTATCTCAGCGGCAGGAAATCCATTGCGATCCCGGCACACGGGTGA
>JAOUMO010000180.1 GCA_029881425.1 Gammaproteobacteria bacterium | reverse complement strand
TGAATAGCCGGCAACATAGGCTTATCCCGCGTCAAACTAATTTATTTTTATAATAGAAAACAACAAACCTGTATCGTCTGAAAAAGTGTCGAGCATGCCGCAGGCCTCACCCAGTACAACGCCATTAACCTGGCTCAAGCATCGGGCCCTGACACCATCGGGCAGGCAGGGTCTGCCGCCCACTCCTCCAGTGACGCGCTATAAACAGCCACATTACTAAACCCAAGGCGGGTCAGCACAAAGGCCTCAGTCGAGGCGACTATGCCACCACCACAATAGGTAATAATGCGTGTATCCCGATCAAAGGCATGCATCGCCGCCAGCTTATCCGGCGGATTGAATCGACCATTTTTGTCGATCAGCTTGAGGCCATCTATATTTATAGCGCTGCGGATATGGCCGGGACGATCATAAGCACTGACATCACCCCGATAAAATTCTTCAGGCAGGGTATCGATGAGTACAACGGCATCATCCTCAACTGCAGCCAGTACCTCATCACGGTCTGCCATCAGCTCAGGGCGAGGCCTGGGTGTTAACTGTCTTACCGGACGGCTCACCACATCAAGTGACAGCGCTCGACCTTCAGAGGTCCAGGCAGACAGTCCACCATCGAGTACGGCCGCCTTATCAAAACCTGCCCAGCGCAGCATCCACCAGACACGTGCGGCCCATGCGGTATAGTTTGTATCGTAGAGTACCACGCGGGTATCATCGCCCACACCCAGCTTGCCCATCGCAGCACAAAACTGCTCAGGGGCGGGTAAAGCAAACTCATTGGGCCTGGTGGTATCAGATAGATCGACCATAATATCGGCAAAGCCGGCATTGGGGATATGGCCCAGCTCATAGTCAGGTCGTCCACTTACATTGTGAAAACCCCGCTCACCTCCCGGCATGGTCACCACCGTGCAGTCGAGTAACACCAGGTCCGGGTCATCTATATGCTGGCTTAGCCAGTCAGTCGTTACGAGAGTATCCATTATTCCCTCCAACATTAAGGAGCATTGCGCCCTGTTGATATTTTCTTACTATACATCAGTCAAGTGGACTCTGGCCATGCCCTGAATAACTCCGCCACTACTTTTCTTCTATTATTCCTGCACATCATACGATTTATACACCAGGAGCATCAACACGACCTCACGCCCTGCACAAACCCACACCCCGCTACTTCGACTAACCAGGCGTTTTATTTTTCAGCCTTGTCCTGTTTATTGAATATGCCACATCGAAATATATCCTGAAATATTCTTTTACAATTACTATTTAATCCCTCTTTTTATATGATCATTTTATCTGCCGATATTCTGCTATACATTGGCCAGGTTCAATCAACAGCTGATTGCACAATCATCAATTACAAGGAATTTTAAATGTCTTATAAAATCGCGATCATACAAACATTACTCAGTGCAGTCCTTCGGGCAGTTGACTGGTGGCTCCAATTTCACAATCGCCATGCACGATCCAGAACCGTTGCCAATGCCATAACGGATAAGTCCGTCGTTTTTAGCTAAAGGGAAACGGAAGTCACTCTCTTTTAATTATCAATTAAGCCTGACAAACTCAATATCAACCGCACTGGCCTGATCATTGGCATGCACCTCAAGCAGGTCAGGATGTCGACTCACCAGGTAGGCACATGAAGCCGTTTTAGCTGCCTCATTATCCTGCTGCAGGGCCCTGATAAGATTCATCGCCACAAAAATGGCACGCTGGTTACCATCCGGCTGTTTCAACAACTCGCCACGAATTTTAATACCCTTATCCATGTCTGTATCCATCCTGTCGAGAAAGGCCAGCTGCAAATCTTCGAGTACTGTTTTTTTGTCATACTCGTATACCATTTCGGTATTAATAAACACTGCTAATATACTCATTGCTTTTTATTCTGTACCTTTTATTTTTCGCGCGACTTGTCTGTTAGCGCCTTTAAGAAACGGGTGATCGCATCCGCCTGCTGGTCTGTCAATTTTATATTCAGCTGCAGCCAGGCCATAGCACGCACGGCCTCATCGAGACTGGCTGCTGTGCCATCATGAAAATAAGGCGCGGTTAATGCCACATTACGTAGCGGCGCCACTTTAAAAAACATTCGGTCGCCCTCGTCTTTTGTAACCGTGTACATACCCTGATCGGCCTGATTGGCATAGGGGTTTTCCTTGCCCATCTTCTCAAACGATCCACCGCCCAGCAGCGCACCATCATGACACTGTTTGCAATCGAGTTTGATAAAGGTAGCTAAACCCTGTTGCTCCTGCAGGCTCAATGCATGGGTGTCACCCTTGAGAAAATCATCAAAACGACTGGGGCTGCGTAAGGTGCGTTCAAAGGCGGCAATGGCCTCTGTGATATTCTGATATGTTACCGCCGGTGTACTGTGGGGGAAGGCATGTTTAAATGCCGCCTGATATTCTTCAATACCGGCGATTTTATTCTCGACGGTTTTTTCATCCGGCATGGCCATCTCAATCGGATTAAGAATCGGCCCCCTGGCCTGCTCCACCAGGTCTTTGGCACGACCATCCCAGAACTGGCTGGTTTGCCAGCCCGCATTCAAAACCGTCGGGCTGTTACGTGAACCCAGCTCCCCCCTGGCACCGGGAGAAGTCGGCAGCTTATCCACGCCGGCAAAGCCATCTTCCAGGCGATGACAGCTGGCACAGGACTGGCTGTCGTTGATCGATAGACGTGTTTCAAAAAAAAGTTTTTTACCCAGTGCGATACGTTCAGGCGTGTCATTTTCTGAACCCGGCATGGTCTCAGGCAGGGGCTCGAAACTACGCCTGGCTTTATTAAGCAGTCGCTCAACATCATCACCTGCCGCAAAAGATGTATTGACCGAAAAAATCAGCCCGCTGATTAATAAACAGATAATGTGCTTCATAACTTCAACCCTGCCAATTGAAGAAATTAGTTTATATAAAACGCTGAAGCCAGTACAACTGTTTTTTTATTCTTTGAAAGATATATTTAAGATACACCACTTTCCATATCAATAGAAATGAGTAGCGACATTTCAGGAGACTCCATTCTTTGCTCTCTATTCGAACAGGCCAGGCGCAGGAAGACTCTCCGTTTCAGACCTCTCACCTCGGCTCACAGGGCCAAACCTGCACCAGGCCAATCCCTGCTCATTAGTATTCTTCAATCACAGGTAAAGGTTCTAATACCTGCCAACACAAAACCTATACCCACAAGCATGCCTAATAAAGAACCGGCATTAATAGAACCCGCATTAAAGAGAAGGAATATCAAAAAGAACAGTCCACCACCCAGGACCAGGAAAATAGATATGACCAGAGCGGCCAATGGCAGGCCAAGACTGAGTTTTCTCGACACGCTACTGAGTACGCACCAGTAAGTATAAATCAGGGCCAGGGTAATAAATGCGAGTATGATTATTGAGATTATAGACATCGTTATTCCCGATACATTAATTGCAGCATGAAGCCAGGCTTTAACAATACTCTAAATTCTGCGCCAATATGTCAGCACAATAAATAAAATAGTTATTTTACTGATCTATAGCAAACAATCGTATTTTTTCCTGGCTTAGCGACTAAAGCACTACAGGCATCGGTGACAAACAGGCGGACTAATAATTTTCAATAGCCCACAGAAACTAAACTACTTGTCTTATCAAATACCACTATTAGACAAGGTCATAATTTTGTCATTACATGAAGCAATGGTTCTGGCCATATCATTTATAAGTTTCTGTACCGTATCAGGGCGCGCCGCCAACAGGCCACGGAAACGATCACTTTTAACAACAATAGTTTCACAATCAGACGTAGCCACAACACTGGCAATGCGCCGGGTACTGGACAATGCCGCAATCGCACCAAAAATCTCATCTGTATTGATCTCGCCCACGACAGTGTTATCAACCAGCACATCAGCCTTACCACTCAGCAAAGTAAACACCTCATCAGCTACCGTATCTTGCTCAATAATAATCTCGCCTTCCTGGTAATAACGAAACTCGGGCTTAAAGGCAAAATCCTGTTTACTAAAGTGGCCCATGAGTAGTTGATAACTTTGACTTAAGGCTGATAAATATTGATTCCAGATGATGAATTTATTTTTATCCTTCAATATTTCATCAACAAATTCATCACCATCGTATTCATCAACCCTAACCTCAAAATCATTTTCGAGCACGGATGATTTTGGATGAAACAATGCATCCGCCCAGACCAGATCATTCGCCTCATAATTAATCAGGACCTGACCTTCGTGACTTTCAGTTATTGATCCATCCTTAATGACATAAAACGATCTGATTTTAGTATCAATGGGCTGATCGGCTGTAATTATTAAACCGGGCGACTTAGGCTTGCAGCCCTGCAGAAGATCCGGCACCAGCGACTGGCACTGTTTCCACAAACTACTGCATTCGTCGGGGATAGTAAGATTATGAAACATAACAGTTCAATTCACTAA
>JAOUMO010000179.1 GCA_029881425.1 Gammaproteobacteria bacterium | reverse complement strand
CGCTCCTCTGTCAGGTTTAAGACATCTTCAATCAGGTCTGACAGGTGTATTTCGAGATAATCGTCATCTTCAGAATCACGCGATATCTTACGTAAACTGTCTATAATTTCCGATGTCTTGTTGACACCAGAAATAATTTTATCCATGGACGCATGTATGTCCTGCACTGACATATCTTTCTTTAATTGACGCTGAACGCGTTGTGCGACCAGGTTAATCGTCTGGATAGGGCTGTTGATTTCGTGGGCCATGGTGGCTGCCATTTCACCTAATGATGCCATTTTGTTCATATGGTGTACACGCCCCTGGCTGACAATAAGTTCACGTTCCTTGTCTTCCAGCTGGCGATACATGTCGGCAAATGAACGCGCCAGTTCACCAATTTCATCATTAGCCTCTACCGGCAGATTGCCGACTTCTCGCCCGTTAGCCAGGTCATCCGATGCAATTGTTATCAGTCGTAGTGGTCGCAGCAATCGTGATGCGAGCAGGGCCGCTATTATCAGGCTAATGACCACGAGCAGGGCCATAATAAAAAAATTCTGGAGTCTCAAATGATCATAGCCCGATTGCAGGTTCTTGTTCGATGTAGCCAGCATGACAGCAATAAATCGTTGCTTCTGCAGCGGGTCATAATGGGCCTTGACGACGTGTATCACATCATCATTGAATGTCACTGTAAACTCGCGATCACGTATATCTTTATTCTGTTTCAGGTCGAGATCGGCATAGCTGGACTGAATCCTGTGATCATTATCAAGATCAAAGCCATAGGTCATTTCATTATCCGGATGGGCCAGGAAATAGCCGTCTTCGTTGGTGATATAGGGTGTCAGCTCTCTTGGGGTATTGACTATCAGCTCCTCAAAAAGACTACGAACTGACATATTAATAACAAGCATACCAAATAGCCGGTCATTGAAATACACAGGTGTGGCAGCACGAATAACGGGTATGTAGGGCTCTGAAACTTTTCCAAGCTCCCTGTTAAGGTTAATATCCGATAGATAAACCTCACCCAGGTTGACCCTGGCTGCATTTTTAAAATATGGGGTATCACCTTTTTGCTGCAATTGTTCGTCAGCAATAGCGCGGATTAAACTACCCTGGCGATCGACACGCACCAGCTCCCTGCCATTATTGGCAATGCCTATGTAACGAATCTGCAGGTAATTGGGCTTGGCGCGGATCAGTTCGGAGAAGATAGTGGCCAGGCGGTCATGCCATGTTGCCAGGTTAGATCCATCGAGTGGATCGATGCCACCGTTATGGGTTGCACGGGGAATACCCTTGATAGGGGGCGTACCGACAAGATACTGTGCATCACCACTCAGGTTCCTGATATCGGATATAAGCTTCAGGGATTTGATATTGGTTTCATATTGAAGGCGATTCAGTGCATTCTGATATACGATGTCAGAGGAGCCCTCGACGATCAGTGTACCCACGATAAGCGAAGCCAGTGCGGCAATACTTCCAGCAAGTAAGGCCACTTTTATTACTATGCTAAAGCCTTTACGGGGCGTCCTGGGTGACATATCTGAACCTTATCGGTATAGGCCTATATCAGTGTGATACCCGATAATATAGCTCAAACCATCCTGCTATGCCCAAAAGGTAAAGCCTGCCGGTTCAGTGTGTGGGCCAGATACTACTTACATCTGTGTTTCAGGCCTGCGACTTAGTCAGCATTTCTTTGGCATGTGCCCGTGTCTGTTTGGTGATTTCGACACCACCCAGCATGCGTGAGATCTCTTCGATACGTTGCTTCTGGTCCAGGGCGTTAATCTGTGTAATGGTCTCGGTCTTACTACTGAGCTTTGCCACCTGCATGTGATGGTGGGCCTGTGATGCCACCTGGGGCAGGTGGGTTACACAGAAGACCTGGCGGCTCTCGCCCAGGGTACGTAGGTGCTGGCCGACAATTTCAGCCGTGCCACCACCCACACCGCTATCGACTTCATCAAAAATAAGTGTCGGGATACGCCCCTGTTGGGCAGTAATCATTTGAATCGCAAGACTGATACGTGCCAGTTCACCACCGGATGCTGTTTTGGCCAGTAGCTTGCAGGGCTGTCCGGGGTTGGTGCTTACCTTGAACTCTATGTTATCCGTGCCATAGGTGGTAAATTTTTTATTTTCTATGTCGCTGATCTCAATTTCAAAGCGACCACCGGTCATGCTTAAGGTTTGCATGGCCTTGCTTATTTTTTTATTCAACTCCTCGGCTTTTTTGCGACGTGATGAGGATAATTTTTGTGCCAGCTCGATGTACTCTGCCTGCAACCTGCTAGTTTCGGCTTCCAGTTTGCTGATGTTTTCATCCGCATGGTCGAGGTTGTCTAACTCTTCTGCCAGTTGCTGGTGAACACCGAGCAATTGATCGGGTTCGACCCGGTGTTTCCTGGCCAGGTCATGGATGAGGCCAGTGCGTTCATCGACCTCTTTAAAGCGCTCAGGGTCGGTATCGATTGAAGACAGATAGTCCCGTAACAGGCCCGATGTCTCCTCGACCTGGATCATTGCGGCATTGAGCATTTCATTGGCAGGCGATAGTTGATGATCGGTTTCGCTGGCTGTTTCGATACGTGACGCCTGGTTGGCCAGTTGAGAATAAATACTCGCGTCATCGGATTCATAGAGTGCCGCCAGTGCGGTCTGGCAGGTTTCGATTAACTGTCCGGCATTGGCGAGTTTTTTGTGTTCCTCTTCCAGTTGTCGGTATTCGTTTTCCTGTAGACCCAGCTCGTCCAGTTCGTTTACCTGGTAGCGTAATAAATCAAGGCGACTGTTTCGATCATCCGCGGCATTTTTTAACTGCTCGTATTCGGTGCTGGTTTTTTTCCATTGCTGGTAGACCGCTTTGAGTTTTTCCAGCTGTGCACCGTGGTTAGCATAGTCATCCAGTAACTGTCGCTGGGTCTGTGGCTTCATTAGTGACTGGTGTTCATGCTGGCCATGAATATCGACCAGCATTTCACCCAGCTCACGCATATCCTGCAGCGGCACGGGTGAACCATTGATGAAGGCACGTGAGCGGCCATCACTCGAGAGGCGACGGCGTAATAAACAGTCCTGCTCCGAGTCGAGTTCTTTTTCCTGTAACCACTTCTGCACCGGCTTTAATTTACTGATATCAAACTCGGCGCTGATCTCAGCCTTACTGGAACCGCTCTTAACACTGTCACTGTCGGCACGGTCGCCGAGTAACAAACCCAGGGCACCGAGCAGGATCGATTTTCCAGCACCGGTTTCGCCGGTTAATGCGGTCAGGCCATTTTTAAATTCGAGATCAAGATGATCAATAATGGCAAAGTTTCGAATACGAATGTGGTTCAGCATAGGGGGTGTATGGTCTGTCGTGTTATTCAATCGTGTCTATTTATTCCCGGGTATTTTTTCCTTACCCGGTGAATGCCCGTCGAACTGAGTAGCTGGATTATAGCTGCTCACTCCAGCGTAGTTTCTTCCTCAGGATATGATAATAATCATAACTTTCCGGATGCACCAGATTAATATAACTGGGCTTTCTTCTTATCTGTATTTTATCACCGGGTCGAATGTTGTAGGCGGTCTGGCCATCCAGTGTTAACTGGGAGGTGGTCTGTTCATCCTTGCCGATGACAATCTCGACCAGGCTATCCGCATTCACCACCAGGGGGCGATTGGTCAAGGTGTGCGGACAGATAGGCACCAGTACCATGGCATCGAGTGTGGCATGCAGCAGGGGGCCGCCACTGGATAGGGCATAGGCGGTTGAACCGGTGGGGGTCGATACCACCAGGCCATCGGCACGCTGGTAATTGACAAACTGGCCATTGATAAATGTTTCGAACTCGATCATTCGCGCCACGTCACGAATATGTACCACGACATCGTTAAAGGCATCGGCCTGATGCAGTACCTTACCGTCACGCATAACCTGTGCGGTTAACAGGAAGCGGCTCTCGGCCACATAGTGACCATTGAGTATTTGCTCGAGGTTTTCCAGCATATCAACCGGGGAAATATCCACCAGGAAACCGAGGCGACCCAGGTTGATACCCAGTACCGGTATTTTATGATCGGCCAGTGCACGAACCGCGCTGAGAAAGGTGCCGTCACCACCGACGATAATGGCCAGGTCCGATGATTGACCCAGGGTGTCACGATCGGCAAGGCTAATGTCGACATTTTCAATGATGCCTTTGGCTGTATCTTCGAAGATGAGCTGGTAATTTTTTGCGCTAAGAAAATCAAACAGGGTGTTCACTGTTTTGACAACAGCCGCATCCTGATTTTTTATTATTATGCCGATGGTTTTGATTTTCATTGTGGTCAACTGGTTAATTTAGGTTTAACAATAACACTCATGGTTTGCTTAGCCAAGGCGTCACAATTTGACGTTGGCCTTGTGTATTAACTCATAGAGCAGGTCCAGCGCCTCGCGGGGCGCCAGTTCATCCGCATTAAGCTGTTGTAACTGTTCAACTATGGGGTGCGGGTTATTGTTAAAC
>JAOUMO010000178.1 GCA_029881425.1 Gammaproteobacteria bacterium | reverse complement strand
CCTGGATATCGGCCAGCCCAGCCTTACGCCCCTCTATACGGGCCTCTTCATAGGCCTGTTTCTGCAGCGCCTCGAGATCCTCAACCGTTTGAGGCCGCACCACTTCCTCTTTACTATTACCAACAATGCGCCCCTTAACCTCGGGCATCACCCAGTGCTTTATGTCGGTATCATCAACTGAATATGCCTTTGTCATCGTTATTCCAGGACCTGCTCATAACCAGTGAAAAGAGGGGTTTGGTTAAACAAAGTCTTCACCACTACCACCCAACTGGAGATCGCCCTCATCAGCCAGGCGTCGTGCTGTAGCCAGGATTTCTTTCTGTGCCACTTCCACTTCACTGACACGCACCGGGCCCCGCGCCTCCATATCCTCACGCAGCATTTCTGCCGCACGCTTGGACATGTTCTTAAGAATTTTTTCCTTGATGTCGTCTTCCGCACCGCGCAGGGCGAGGGTCAGGGTATCGGACGATATTTCACGTAACAGCACCTGGATACCGCGGTCATCGACATCGATCAGGTTATCAAATACGAACATCAACTCCTGGATACCATCACCCATTTCCTGATCATGCTCGTTAATCGTCTCGATGATCATACCTTCATCAGCGCTGTCCATGAAATTCAGGATATTGGCCGCCGTCCTTAAGCCACCCATGGCGGACTGCGCGACGTTGGCACTGCTACCGGCAAACTGTTTCTCCATGATCTGGTCCAGCTCTTTTAGAGCCGAGGGCGGGATGCCATCCAGTGAGGCGACACGCATCATGATGTCGGCGCGCGCACGCTCAGGCATGACAGAGAGGACCTCGGCCGACTGGTCGGGATCAAGGTAAGATAGAACAATGGCAATAATCTGCGGGTGCTCAAGGCGAATGATTTCAGCCACGGCACGTGCATCCATCCACTTTAAGGCCTCCAGGCCCTTGTTGCCCGTACCCATGAGGATACGATCGATCATACCCTTGGCCTTATCTTCACCCAGTGCATCGACCAGCATCTTGCGCACAAAGTCTTCACTGCCTATGCCCATAGAGGTCTGGTTATTAACCGATGTGATGAAATCATCCATTACCAGGTCCATCTGGGTCTTATTGACGTTGTGCATAGATGCCATACTCAAGCCCAGCACCTGTACTTCCTTGGGATTAAGATGTTTCAGTACACGCGCAGCATCATCCGGCCCCATTGCCATTAACAATGCCGCTGCCCGTTCTACGCCCGTTAAAGGCTGTCCTTTCTCGTCGTTTGCCATACCCGCCTGAACTTTCAAAATTTAGACATCCTGATCAGGATGCCTCATTACCAATCCAGTCCTTGACCACATTCGCTACCCTGCCCGCATCATGATCTACCATAGACTTGGCGAATTCAACTTTACTGTCATCAGCGCCCGGCATGGGAATGGCCGCAGTCTTGTGTTCCAGTTGCCCCATAGCGCCCCCTGCGCCAGCCTCACCACCACCCGGGCCTGCCAGCAGGGGTGCTGGTGGCTGATAATTAGCCAGCTTTTTCGCCGTGGGGCGCAGTACGGTGAAGATGAGTACCAGTATTATAATCCCTGCGAGCAATTGTTTGCCCAGATTACGTATCCAGGGCTGCTCCATGAGTCCCGGTTCAGGCAGCTCTTCCAGCGCCACTTCGGGGCTAAACGAGGCATTGATAATATTAACCCGGTCACCCCGTTGCTGATCAAAACCAATCGTCTGTTCAATGAGTGTCGTAAAACGCTTTATTTCATCATCGGTCCAGGGTGTACGCTGCTCACCCCCACCCTGCGCAACTTTCACCTGGTCGTCGATCAGCACACCCACACTTAAACGTTTTACAATGCCCGTACCCTGGCGTTTATGCCGAATGGTTTTATCCAGCTCATAATTACGCACAGTATTTTTGCTACTGTTGCCCGACTGGGCACCCTCCATCGAATCGGCAGCGACAGCACCCGCACCTTCAACCAGTACCCCTCCGGCTGGCGGCTGATTACTCAGCGCACCGGGTATACCTTCGCCCTGCATAGCAGAACGGCTGGATGATTCACTGGCCTGCTCACTGCGTATCGCTTTCTGGTTCGGTGAAAATAATTCTTCGGTACTTTCTTCTTCTGTAAAATCAATCTCCGCATTCACCGTAGCACGTACCTTACCTGTACCGACAATCGGCTCGAGCAGATGTTCGATACGGCGTGAATAGTCTGATTCAACCTGGCGATTGTATTCGTACTGTTTGGCTGTCATTGCTACGTTGCTGTCAATACCACCAGACGATAACAAACGACCGGTCTGGTCAACTACGGTAATATTCTCTGTTGATAAATTTGAAATACTGGATGCGACCAGGTGGATAATCGCATTCACCTGCCCCTGCTCCATGGTACGACCACCATAGAGGTTCAATGCCACCGAAGCGCTGGGGTTCTCACGGTTACGTACAAATACCGAACGTTTTGGGATCGCCAGATGTACACGGACAGACTTCACATTACGCATGGTGCTGATGGTCCGTGACAGCTCGGTTTCCATGGCATGGTGATAACGCGCACTTTCAACAAATTGCGAAGTACCAAAACTCTGCTCTTCCTGCAGACTTTCTACACCCACGCCAGTACCTTTTGGTAAACCCTGTGATGCCAGTTTTAAACGTGCTTCATGTACCCGTGATGGCGGCACCAACACAGCACCTGTTGCCTGGTCCAGTTTATAAGGTATGGTTGCTGCCTGTAACGCCGCAACAACTTCTGTCGTATCCTTGGCCTCGAGGCCGCTATAGAGGGATGTATAATCCGGCTCCCAGATCATCAATGCCAGCCAGGCAATTAATGCACCACTCGCAGCAAGACCCACCAGCAAACCAACCTGTCTTGCTATGGGTAAAGATGAAAAACCGTATGATGTAGAACCCGCCATTTTTTCTTAACCTTTTACAAAAAATTCAAGTTATCAATTACAAATCACAAGTCGTAAGTCAAAAACTTAAAAGACCTAAGACCTAAGACTTATACAGGCATATTCATAATATCCTGATACGCTGACAACAAACGATTACGCACCTGCGTCATGGCCTGGAATGAAACGCTGGATTTTTCCATGGTAATCATTAACTGCGCCAGGCTAACACTGGTATCACCTTTCTCGAAGGCATCCGCCAGTTTTGCTGATTCCAGCGAGGTTTCGTTGACTGCATCGATAGAGTTTTTCAGTGCACTGGAAAAACTAACCCCCTCATCCGTGGTATCTATACCTGGAATATTGGCCGGTGCCGACTTGGCCTGTGCTTCCATGGCGCGCATCTGCGTGAGTAATTGTTGAACATTCATGGATGACATTTTTTATACCTCCAACGATTAAACGGTGATGCCGCATTCACGCATGCGGGCCAGTTTATAACGCAATGTACGGGGACTGATACCCAGGTGTTCGGCGGCAAATTTTCGGCTTCCTTTACCGACCTTTAACGCCTCTATAATTAACTGTTGTTCACGATCTTTTAAATCACTAACCAGAACAGAATCCTGCGCATCATGTGGCACGCTGCTATTTTCATCGGCATTAAAATATTCTGCCGATTCAAGATGGATATGCTCGGCTGTTATTTCGTTACCGGATTTCAAAATCATCGCACGCTGCATGACGTTATCCAGTTCTCGCACATTACCTCGCCATGGATATGACACCAGTTTCTGCTGGGCATCAGCGGTCAGTACAATATCTGATCCTTTACTGTCACCGTGTTTTTTTAGTAGCTGTGTGGCAATGGGAATGATGTCTGAAACACGCTCTCTCAAGGGTGGAATCTGGATGGGGAACACACTTAAACGATAAAACAGGTCTTCCCGGAAACGACCACTGGCCACTTCTTCACGCAGGTTACGGTTAGTGGTAGCAATCACCCTTACATTAAGCGGGATCGCCTGGCGGCCGCCGAGGCGCTCAACTTCTTTTTCCTGTAATACACGCAGTAACTTTGCCTGCAATGAGGCATCCATTTCTGAAATCTCATCCAGCAACAGGGTACCGTTCTGCGCCTGCTCAAACTTTCCAGAATGCGCCTGGTGCGCACCGGTAAAGGCACCTTTCTCATAACCGAATAAAACCGATTCCAGCATATTTTCTGGAATCGCGGCGCAGTTAATTGCTACAAAAGGGCCATCGAAGCGTGGTGAATTATTATGTATAAAACAGGCAAAGACCTCTTTGCCCACCCCGCTTTCACCATTCAATAAAACCGTAGCATCACTCTGTGCGACACGTGCCGCCAGCGCCTTGAGTGACTGCATTTTTTCATCACCCGCTATCAGGCCATCGAGCGCCGTTTTTTCTGCCTGTTTTTCGGGTAGCATGTTTTTTACTACCTCGATTAATGCATCCGCTTCGAAAGGTTTTACCAGGTAATCAGAGGCACCCAGGCGCATCGCATCAACCGCTTTCTCGATGGTTCCGTAGGCCGTCATCACCACCACTGGAAGCTGCTGATCCTGTTTGCGTATGCGCTGCAAAAGCTCCATACCATCCATAGGCTGCATCTGCACATCTG